>DASUHN010000039.1 GCA_036273495.1 Acidimicrobiales bacterium
TCCGCCGCCGCCCGGGCCAGGGCGGCCACGGCACCGGCGGTGGGGATCTCGGCTTCGGTCACGGCCCGGGCCACCTCCTCGACCGGCTCCGGGCCCCGGTAGCGCACCCCCCGCAGCACGTCCTGGCGGGCCAGGAGGTAGCCCTCCTCCAGTCCGGCGCCCACCAGAGCCGACAGGCACCGGCGCAGGTGGGCGGCCACCGAGGGGGTAGGGGCCAGGTCGACTACGGCCTGTAAGTTGACCCGGGTCAGCCGGGAGCACTCCATCGGCCCGATCACCGGCACCACGAAGCGGGCGCAGTGGGACTCCTGTTCCTCGCGGTGGCGTATCGACCAGGCCCGCCCTCGCGCTGGGCGCCGGCCCGGGTCCAGATAGTGGGCCACCAGTTCGGCGCCCCGGGCCCGCAGGAGCTCGGTTCGGGTGCCCTGGGCCAGGCGCTCGACCAGCTCGGCGGCCTTGTCCACCGCCGCCTGCTGGTTCGGGGCGGTGGTGTCCCGGCGCCGGCCTGCCTCCTCCCAGCGCAGGCGCCAGTAGCCGCCGGGGTCGGCGGGCTCATAGGCCCGCACCCCACAGTCGAACTCCAGCACCTCCCGGCCGGGACCATCACCATCAACGACAAGAGCGAGTGATGCCATCGGTCAGCGCGGGCGAGGTTTGGGGGAAATGTGGGGGAAAACCACCTGCCTCGCAGGGGGAAGGCCTCAGACATCCAGGTCACAGGGCTGCGCACCGAGGACGCGTATGCGGCCCCAAAGCAGGTGCGCTACCACTGCGCCACTCCCCGGTCCGGCCCAAGTGTAAGGGCGCGACCGGACTCCCCCAGGGTACGGGACCACCCCTCCCCACCGTTACACTCCTTGTTCTCGTATGAAGACCGTGGTCGAGCCCCTCGAGGGCAACAAGGTCAAGTTGTCCGTCGAGGTCGACCAGGCCGAGTTCGAGAGCGCGCTCGACTCCGCCTACCGGCGGATAGCCCAGGACGTCCGGATCCCCGGGTTCCGGCCCGGGAAGGCGCCCCGCCGGGTGATCGAGGCCCGGCTCGGAGCCAACGCCGCCCGGGAGCAGGCGCTGCGCGACTCCCTCCCCGAGTACTACCAGCGGGCGGTGCGGGAGAACGACGTCGACGCCATCGCCCCGCCCGAGATCGAGGTCGGATCGGACGGCCGGGACGGCCCGCTGACCTTCGACGCCGTGGTCGAGGTGCGCCCGACGGTCTCGGTCGCCGGCTACGCCGGCCTGCAGGTCACCGTGCCCAGCCCCGAGGTGACCGACGAGGACGTGGACGCGCAGGTGGACCGGCTGCGGGACACCTTCGCCGAGCTCCAGGACACCAGCCGGCCCGCCCGGGACGGGGACCACGTCACCATCGACCTCACCGCCTACCGCCACGGGGAGCGCTTCGAGGATCTCTCCGCCGGGGACCTGACCTACGAGGTGGGCTCGGAGATCTACGTGGCCGAGCTCGACGAGAACCTGCGCGGGGCCCGGGTCGGGGACATCCTCAAGTTCAACGCCGAGACCCCCGGGCACGGGGAGATCTCCTTCCAGGTGCTCCTCAAGGGGGTCAAGGAGAAGGTCCTGCCCGAGGTCACCGACGAGTGGGCCGCCGAGGCCTCCGAGTTCTCCACGGTGGGGGAGCTGCGGGCCGACATCCGCCAGCGCCTCGAGGCCGTGCGCAAGGTCCAGGCCCGCATGGGCCTGCGCGACGCCGCCCTGCAGGCGCTGGTCAAGCTGGTCCCCGACGAGATGCCCGATGCCCTCGTCCAGGCCGAGATGGAGCAGCAGCTCCACGACCTCGGCCACCGGCTCGACTCCCAGAAGATCGACTTCCGCCAGTACCTCGAGGCCATCGGGCAGGACCAGCAGGGCTTCCTCGACGAGGTGCGGGCCAGCGCGGCCGAGGCGGTCAAGGCCGACCTCGGGCTGCGGGCCCTGGCCGACGCCGAGAGCCTGGAGGCGGGGGAGGAGGACGTCGAGAACGAGGTGGCCCGCCTGGCCGAAAGCTACGGGCTCGAGGCCGAGGCCCTGCGCTCCCGGATCGAGGGGTCGGACCGGACCGACGCACTACTCTCGGAGCTGCGCAAGGGGAAGGCGCTGGCCTGGCTCATGGACCACGTCGAAGTGGTCGACGAGGAGGGGAGGCCGGTGGATCGGGCCCTCCTGGAGATCGAGAACCCGGTGGGGGAGAGTCTCCAGGCCGAGACCGAGCCCCCAGCCGACCCGGAGCCCCAAGCCGCGGAGGTCACCAACTGATGCAGCCCGTCTATTCCTACCTGGTCCCGACCGTGGTCGAGTCCAGCAACCGGGGGGAGCGGGCCTACGACCTGTACTCCCGGCTCCTCCGGGAGCGGATCATCTTCATCGGGACCCCGATCGACGACACCGTGGCCAACCTGGTCTGCGCACAAATGCTTTTCCTCGAGTACGAAGATCCCGATAAGGACATCAACCTCTACATCAACTCCCCGGGCGGGGACATAACCGCCCTTTTCGCCATTTACGACACCATGAAATTCGTCAAGCCCGACAAATCGACGTTCTGCTACGGCCAGGCGGCCTCGGCGGCGGCCATCCTGCTGGCGGGGGGCTCGCCGGGGAAGCGCTTCGCCCTGCCGCACGCCCGGATCCTGATCCACCAGCCCTACGGGGGCGCCGCCGGCCAGGCCACCGACATCGAGCTCCAGGCGAAGGAAATCCTCCGGATGAGGGATTTGCTCAATCAGATGCTTTCCCGGGACACAGGACAGCCGATAGAGAAGATCCAGAAGGACACCGACCGGGATTTCATAATGAGCGCGGACGAGGCCCGCGAGTACGGCATCATCGATGAGGTGATCACGACTCGCGAGCTGGCGGGCGTGCCGGCGGCAGCCGGCGTGGCATAGGCGGGAGACGGAACTCGTGGCGAAGTTCGGGGACGGGGGGGACCTGGTCAAGTGCAGCTTCTGCGGCAAGTCGCAGAAGCAGGTCAAAAAGCTGATCGCCGGGCCGGGCGTCTACATCTGCGACGAGTGCATCGACCTCTGCAACGACATCATCGAGGAGGAGCTCGCTGAGTCGTCCGAGCTGCGCTTCGACGAGCTGCCGAAGCCCAGGGAGATCTTCGACTTCCTGAACGACTACGTCATCGGTCAGGACTACGCCAAGAAGATCCTGTCGGTCGCCGTCTACAACCACTACAAGCGGGTCCAGGCCGGCTCCTACCACGAGGGGGAGGTCGAGCTGGCCAAATCCAACATCCTCCTCCTCGGGCCCACCGGCTGCGGCAAGACCCTGCTGGCCCAGACGCTGGCCCGGATGCTGAACGTCCCGTTCGCCATCGCCGACGCCACCGCCCTGACCGAGGCCGGCTACGTCGGGGAGGACGTCGAGAACATCCTGCTCAAGCTGATCCAGGCCGCCGACTACGACGTCAAGAAGGCCGAGACCGGGATCATCTACATCGACGAGATCGACAAGATCGCCCGCAAGAGCGAGAACCCGTCGATCACCCGGGACGTCTCGGGGGAGGGGGTCCAGCAGGCCCTGCTCAAGATCCTGGAGGGCACCACCGCCTCGGTGCCGCCCCAGGGGGGCCGCAAGCACCCCCACCAGGAGTTCATCCAGATCGACACCACGAACATCCTGTTCATCTGCGGGGGCGCCTTCGCCGGCCTCGACCGGATCATCGAGAGCCGAATCGGGCGCAAGGGCATCGGCTTCCGGGCCGAGATCGACCGCAGCGGGCAGCGGGACGAGGGCGAGCTCCTGCGCCACGTCCTGCCCGAGGACCTCCTCAAGTTCGGCCTGATCCCCGAGTTCGTGGGCCGGCTCCCGGTCATCGGGGCCGTGTCCAACCTCGACCGGGAGGCCCTGGTCCGGATCCTCGTGGAGCCCAAGAACGCCCTGGTCAAGCAGTACCACCGGGTGTTCGAGCTCGACCAGGTCGAGTTGGAGATGACCGAGGACGCCCTCGAGGCCATCGCCGACCAGGCCCTGCTGCGGGGCACCGGCGCCCGCGGCCTGCGGGCCATCCTCGAGGAGGTGCTCCTCGACGTGATGTACGACCTGCCCAGCCGGTCCGACATCGGCAAGTGCGTGGTCGACCGCTCGGTCGTGCTCGACCGGGTGAACCCGACGCTGGTCCCCAAGACCGACACGCCCAAGGTCGAAAGGCCCCGCCGAGCCGCGTCGTAGTCCACCGGGGCGCCGGCCCCTGCGGCGGTCGTGGGTAACCTCCGGGGCATCCCGCCGGTTCTCGTCGCACCCCCCCTTTCCCTCGTCACGCCTGCGGAACGGGTCCTCGAGGTGGTGAAGAGCGCGGCCCGGGAGGCGGGCGGCGGGCCGGGGGACTGCTGGTGCCTCCCGCTGCTGGCGGACGACCTGGCCTCGCAGTGGGCGGTGGAGCAGGACCTGGCCCGGGAGGGCATGGACCGCGAAGCCCTCGATCCCGGCGAGCTGGCCGAGCGCGCCGGCCGGGCCTCCGCCGCCGCCGCCGGGGAGATCGACGCCGCCCTGCGGACCACGGGCCGGGACGTGGTGGTCCCGCCCGTCAGCCCGGCCGTGGTGGCCGCGGTGGCCCAGCCGGCCCGGGCCGCGTTCGTGGCCCTGTACGAGGCCGGGCTGGTCGAGCGGGCCGACACCGTGGCGTGGCGCTGCCCCCGCTGCGCGTGCAGCCTGGGGCGGGACGACCTGGCCTCGGTCACGAGCGCGACCACGGTCCCGGTCCTCACGGTGGGCGTGGACGGGCCCGGACCCGATGGAGCGCTCCCGGGGGGCCTGGCCCTCGAGGTCGAGCACGCCGCCGTGGAGCTGCTCGGGGCCGTGACCGCCGTCGGGGTCCCGCCCGGCTACACGGTCGCCGGCGCCGCCGTGGCCGGCCGGGACGCCCACGTCCCCTTGCTCGAACGGCCGGTCCCGGTCGTCGAGGACCCCGAGATCGGGGCCCCCGTCCTCCTGACCCCGGGCCACGACGCCGCCCACCACGCGGTGGCCGGACGCCTGGGCCTGGCCGCCCCGGTCCTCGAGGAGGAGCCGGCGCCGTTCGCCGCCCGGGAGGCGGCCCTGGAGCGGCTGGCCGCCGAGAGGCTGGTGGCGGCCCAGACCACCCGGGAGGAGGAAGCCACGGTCTGTGCCCACTGCGGCACCGTGGCGGCGGCCCGGCTGGGGCCCCACTGGGTCGTCGCCGAGGAGCTGGGCGGGCCCTGGAGCCTGGAGCGGGAGCTGTGGAGGGGGGTGGCCCTTCCGGTGGGCTGGTGTGCCGAATGTGCCAAGGCGACGGTGGGGGTGGTTTCCGCCGACCTCGGGTCGTGCGGGATCTGCTTCGGCGAGCTCCGCCCCGAGCCCGCCGTCATCGACCCGCTGTTCGCGGCGGCGGCGTGGGTGGCCGAGGTCGTCCGGGGGGACGGCGCCGTCTTCGTCGCCGGCGGCCCGCAGTGGCTGGCCGTCGCCATGGCCCTGGCCCTCCGCGTCGACGCCGGCCCCCTCTCGGTCCTGGGAGCGCCGGCGTGAACCTGCCCGAGGCGCTGGCCTGGCTGGAGAGCCACGTCAACCTCGAGGCGATCATGCGCGGGCGCAAGGAGGCGCCGACACTCGACCGCATCCGGGAGCTGACCGGCCTGATGGGGGACCCGCAGCGGGCCTACCCGGTCGTCCACATCACCGGCACCAACGGCAAGGGATCGACGGCCAGGATGATCACCAGCCTGCTGATGGCCCGGGGCCTGTCGGTCGGCACCTACACCAGCCCCGACCTGCAGCGGGTCAACGAGCGGCTGGCCTGGAACGGGGCGCCGGTGGGCGACGACGACCTCGCCGACCTCCTCTCGGCCCTGGCCGACCTCGAGGACCTGATGACGGCGGCCCCCCACCGCTTCGACCTGCTCACCGCCGCCGCATTCCGCTGGTTCGCCGACCAGGCGGTCGACGTGGGGGTGCTCGAGGTGGGCCTGGGCGGGCTGTGGGACGCCACCAACGTGGCCGACGGGGTGGTGGCGGTCGTGACC
>DASUHN010000040.1 GCA_036273495.1 Acidimicrobiales bacterium
GGGGGCGCGGGAGCACGCCCGCAGCGAGGGCTACCACTTCCTGGGCGCGGTGGAGGTGCTCATGGAGACCGACGCCGCCCTGTCCCCCGGCACCTTCCGGGTGGTGGCCGAGACCCTGGCCGACGCCGGCGGGGTGACCCCGACCCTGGTCCTCCCCGACGGCCGGCGGGTGACGGTGGAACGGGACCCTTTCATCATCGGGCGCCTCCCGGAGTGCGCCCTGGCCCTCCCCGATCCGAACGTGAGCCGGCGTCACGCCGAGATCCGCCGCCGGCGGGACGCGGTGGTGGTGGTCGACCTCGATTCGACCAACGGGACCCTGGTCAACGGCAGCCCGGTGCAGGAGAGCCCCCTGGTCGACGGGGACGAGGTCACCGTCGGGGAGACTGTGCTGCGCTACGAGCTGGCGTGACCACGGCGGCCCGGCGGTAAGCATCCGAAACGAATGTCCGACCAGGTACTGAACATCCTCAAGTACTTCCTGCTGGCGCTGGTCTGGCTGTTCGTCCTCCGCATCCTGCGCGTGGTGTGGGTGGAGATCCGCAGCGCCGACGGCGCCGGCGGGCCCGCCGCGCCCGGTGACGTCGCCGCCCGGGAGGGTGTGATCCCGGCGGGCCGGCGCCGGCGCGTACCCCGTGCGCCCGCCGGTCCCCCACCGGTCGCCGCGCCCCCGGCTCCCGCGCCCCGACCGGCGTCGGCGCCCCGACCGTCGGCCCGGAGGCCGGCCCGGCTGCGGGTGGTGGAGCCGGCCGACCTGGCCGGGCGCACCTACCCCCTCGAGGGGGGCGGGGAGGTGGTGCTCGGGCGCACGACCGACTCCGGGGTGGCCCTGCCGGCGGACAGCTTCGTCTCGTCCCGCCACGCCCGGGTGTTCCCCCGCGGCGACGAGATGTGGGTCGAGGACCTCGGCTCCACCAACGGCACCTTCGTCAACTCGGCGCGCATCTCGGCCCCGACCGTGCTGCGCCCCGGGGACCGCCTGCAGGTGGGCCGCACCGTCCTCGAGGTGGACGGGTGACCAGCCTCCGGGCCGGTGCCGCCAGCGACGTCGGCCGGGTCCGGTCCGTCAACCAGGACTGCTTCCTGGTGCAGGACGGGCTGTGGGCCGTGGCCGACGGGATGGGCGGCCATGCCGCCGGGGACGTCGCCGCCCGGGTGGCGGTCGACACCCTCCAGGGCTCCTACCGCCCCGGGGCCGACGGGGATGCCCTCGTCGAGGCCATCCGCCAGGCCAACCAGGCGGTGTGGCAGCGGGCCCGGTCCGACTCGGCCCTGCGGGGCATGGGCACGACGCTCACGGCGGTGGCGGCCGCGGCGGCGACCGAGAGCGACGGTGACGAGCGCCTGATCGTGGCCAATGTCGGGGACTCCCGCGCCTATCTGTTCGAGAGGGGGGAGCTGAGCCAGCTGACGGCCGACCACAGCCTGGTCGAGGAGATGGTGCGCGCCGGGGAGCTCAGCCCCCACGAGGCCGCCGGCCACCCCCAGCGCCACATCGTCACCCGCGCCCTCGGCATCGAGCCCGACATCGAGGTCGACACCTGGATCATCACCCCCCACGCCGGCGACCGCTTCGTCGTGTGCAGCGACGGCCTGTCCAACGAGGTGGCCGACCGGGACCTGGCGCGGGTGCTGGGCGAGGAGCCCGACGCCCAGGCCGCCGCCGACCGGCTGGTCGAGATGGCCAAGGCCCACGGCGGGACCGACAACATCACGGTGATCGTCCTGGACGTCGGCGCCGACGAGGGCGGAGCCGGCGGCCATGCCGAGCGGACCGGGGGCGCGGGCGGGGCCGTGGCCGGAGCCCCCGACGCCGGCGCCCCCGACGCCACCTCCACCGGCCTGCCGGTGATCAGCACCCGCCCCCCGCCGAGCGACGAGCCCCCGGCCTCGGCGCTGGCGCGCGCCTCGCGGACCTCGGTGTCGACCTACCGGCGCCCCCGGCGCTTCACCGTCCGGGTCGTGCTGTTCGTCGCAGCCCTCGTGCTGATCCTGGGTGGGGCGGCGTACTTCGTCGTCTGGTACGCCCGGGCCAGCTACTACGTCGGGCTCCAGGGCAACCAGCTGGTGATCTTCCAGGGCCGGCCCGGGGGCGTCCTGTGGTTCAACCCCACTGTGGCCGAGCGCACCGACGTGACCACGGCCGAGGTCCCCCACCGCATGCTCGGCCAGCTCACCGCGGGCATGACCGAGCCGTCGCGCGCCGCCGCCAACGACTACGTCCGCAACCTGGTCGACGAGTACCAGGCCGAGAACCCGGCCCCGACCACCACCACGACCGTCCCCGTCGCCGGCGCGACCACCACCGTCCCGAACGGGGCCACCACCACGACCGGGGCCCACCCGTGAACCGCCAGATCCGCCGCCTGGGCGTGGCGCTCCTGCTGGCCTTCGGGGTCCTGTTCCTGATGATGAACTACGTCCAGGTGGTCGAGGCCAGCCGCCTGGCCCACAACCCGAACAACCCCCGCCAGGTCATCGCCGACTTCAACAAGCCCCGGGGGGACATCATCTCCGCCGACGGCGTCGTCGTGGCCCACTCCGTGCCCACCAACGACGACCTCAAGTACCTGCGCCAGTACCCGACCGGCGCCCTGTTCGGCCAGATCACCGGGTTCGACTCGTTCATCTACGGCGTGCAGGACGGGGTGGAGCAGACCTACAACCGCCAGCTCTCCGGTCACGACCTGCCGATCCACAGCCTGCGCCAGATCCTCTCCAACCGGAGCACGACCGGGACCGTGGTCCTCACCGTGTCGGACAAGGTGCAGCAGGCGGCCCAGAAGGCGTTGGGGAACCAGGCCGGCTCGGTGGTCGTCATCGATCCGTCGACCGGCGGCCTCCTGGCCATGTACAGCAACCCCTCGTACGACCCGAGCGCGCTGGCGTCCCACGACACCCACCAGGAGCGCACGGCGTGGACGCTGTTCCAGCTGAACCCGGTGCAGCCCATGCTCCCCCGGGCCTACCGGCGCACCTATCCCCCCGGGTCCACCTTCAAGCTGGTGGTCTCGGCCGCCGTCCTCGACAGGGATCCGTCCCTGGCGGGGAAGACCTATCCGGTGACCAGCCAGATCAACCTGCCGCTCACGACCAACAAGCTGCACAACTTCGCCAACGAGTCGTGCGGCGGGCAGCTGCCCCACCTGCTCCAGGTCTCCTGCGACACCGGCTACGGGCAGATCGGCCTCGACCTCGGTCCCGACAACCTCTCCGGAGAGGCCTCCGCCTTCGGCTTCAACCAGCGCCCCCCCATCGACCTCCCGGCGGCGGCGCCGTCCAACTTTCCGTCGGCGTCGTTCTTCCAGCACAACCTCCCCCTGCTGGCCTACTCGGCCATCGGTCAGTCCGACGTGCGGGCCACGACCCTGCAGATGGCGCTGGTGGGAGAGACGATCGCCGACGCCGGCACGGCCCTGGCCCCCCACGTCATGGCCGAGATCCGGGACAGCCAGGGGAACGTGGTCCAGCAGTACAAGCCCCACGCCTGGCTGCACCCGATCACGACCCCGACCGCCGCCGCCATCACCCAGATGATGCAGCTGGTCACCTCCCCGGGCGGGACTGCCCCCGACCTGGCCCTGCCGAACGTCCCGGTGGCGGCCAAGACCGGGACGGCGCAGACCGGGGTGAACACGACCGACGACTGGATGGTGGCCTTTGCCCCCGCCAACGCCCCGCGCGTGGTGGTGGCGGTGACGGTCCCCGACCAGCCCCCTTCCGCGACCGGTGACGCCGTGGCCGGTCCCATCACCCGCGCTGTGCTGACCGCGGCGCTCGGAGGTCCGTAGTGGCCGAGGAACAAGCCCAGCCCGTCTACAACAACCGCTACGAGATAGTGCGGCTGCTCGCCCGCGGCGGCATGGCCGAGGTCTATCTCGGGCGGGACCTGCTGCTCGACCGGCCGGTGGCCCTCAAGGTGCTCTCGTCGGAGCTGTCGCGCGACGAGGCGTTCGTCGAGCGGTTCCGTCGCGAGGCCCAGG
>DASUHN010000041.1 GCA_036273495.1 Acidimicrobiales bacterium
CGCGGGGCGGCGCTGCATCAGGCGGCGGATCATCGCCGCGGGGAGGCGGCGGCCGCCGGGCTCCGAATCCAGGAGCTCGGCCACGACCCGGGCGAAGCGGCGGGGCTCCCCCAGCATCCAGGCGTGGGTGCCCCGTACGACGCGACCCTCGACCGAGAGGAGCTGGCACATGGCCTCGAAGTTGGCCCGGGGGACGATGCGGTCCCGCTCCGACCACACGACCGAGACCCGCACGCCCCGGCGGCGGAGGTGGGACAGCTCCTGGCCCAGGTCGGCGGTGCGGGCCAGGTTGGCGACGCTGAGGACGGCCCGGGGGTTGCGCACGAAGTTGGGCACGGCGCCGCCGAGCACCCGGGGCAGGGTCACGAAGCCGCTGGGGGTCCACAGGTCACCGGGGAAATGGAGGCCCCAGTCCCACCACGGCCGCTCGGCGATGGCCCGCACCCGGCCGTCGGCCCCGGCCGTCCAGGCCCCCCCGCCGACGGCGTTGACGAGCACGAGGTGGCGGACCCGGCGGTCCAGCAGGCGGGCGGAGCAGGCGGCCACCCCGCCTCCGAACGAGTGGCCGACGAGGCGGACCGGCCCCGACACCCCGGCGGCGGCGAGGAACGACTCCACCCAGGCGGCGTAACCGGGGAAGGTGGTCGAACCCGCCGGCAGCCCGGAGGTGCCCCCGAAGCCGGGCAGATCGGGCGCCAGGACGCGGTGGCCGGACCGGGCCAGCTCGTGGATGGCGCCGGAGTAGGCGCCGGCGGTCAGGCCCCACCCGTGGAGGAAGAGGACGGGGGGAGCGTCGCTGCCGGTGTGGGGGGCGGGGTGGGCGAGTCCGTAACGGGACCTTCGCCCGTCTACTTCGACCGATTCCCAGCGCAGGGTGGCGCTGTCGTGCCCCATGTCCGACCTATCGGCAGTTCGCGCCGCTGCTGCAGGGCGAGGCATCACGCGAACGATAAGTCACCCGGCCGACAGGTCCGGGTAACCCGGAGGTCAGACGGCCTGGCGCCCCAGGAGGACCTTGCGCTCGAGCTCGTTGAGGCCGCCCCAGATCCCGTGGGGCTCCCGGATCCGCAGGGCGTAGTCGAGGCAGTCCCTGCGGACCGAGCAGGTGGCGCAGATCGACTTAGCCCGCCCCTCGCGGTCCGACTTCTCCTCTTTCCGCTCGAAATGCGACGGCGGGAAGAAGACCACGGCCTGAGGACCGCGGCAGGCGGCCTTCAGCTGCCAGGTCTCCTCGATTCGCTGGACGCTCACGGCACCAACCCCCGATCCCCCTCCCGCTGGTGAAGTTACCGGGAGGCACGGCCCCAAACAAGGGTCAAATCTCGGCGCCACCACCCCTGACCTGGGGCTACGTCGCCGCCGCAGCCGGGCGCCGTCCCGGACCCGCCGCGGCGCGGGGCGGTGGGTAGCCTCCCGCTGGAGATGGACCCCGCCGCTTTCTGCCAGGCCGCCCGGGTGCTGATCGTGGCCGGGAAGGGGGGCGTCGGCAAGACCACCGTGACGGCGGCGGTGGCCCGCATGGCCTCACGCCTGGGTCTTTCGACCCTGATCGTGGAGATCGAGGGGAAAAGCGGCCTCGGGGCCACCTTCGGGCACCCCGACCCCCTGACCTACGCCGAGGTGGTCCTGCTGCCGGCCGAGGCGGGGCGGGCCGAGGTGCGGGCCCGGACCCTCACCCCCGACGACGCCCTGGTCGAGTACCTGATCGACCACGGCCTCAAGCGGGTGTCCAAGCGGCTGGTGTCCACCGGGGCCCTCGACGTCGTCGCCACCGCCGTCCCCGGCCTGCGCGACATCCTGGTCCTCGGCAAGGTCAAGTCCCTCGAGCGGGGCTCCGCCGCCGATCTGATCGTGGTCGACGCCCCCGCCGCCGGCCACGCCGTGACCTTCCTGACCAGCGCCCCGGGGCTGCTGGACGCCTTCCGGGTCGGCCCCATCCGCACCCAGGCCGCCGACGTGGTGGCCCTGCTGTCGGACCCCAGGCGGTGTCAGGTCCTGCTCGTGACCCTGCCCGAGGAGACCCCGGTCAACGAGGCCGTGGAGACGGCGTTCAAGATCGAGGACCGGGTCGGGGTCAGCCTCACCCCGGTCGTGGTCAACGGCGTCTACCCCCCCACCGACGGGCTGGCCGAGCCGAGCCCCGAGGAGACCACCGCGGCCGGGATCGGGGCCGAGGACGCCGGGGCCCTCCGGGCCGCCGCCGCCTTCCGGCTGGGGCGCCAGGCCCTCCAGGCCCAGCAGATCGGGCGCCTGGCCGAGGCCCTTCCCCTCCCCCAGCTCCGCCTGCCCTACCTGTTCTCGACCGAGGTGGGCCCGGCCGAGGTCGAGCAGCTGGCCGACGCCCTGGCGGCGCAGATCGCCGCCCTGCCGGAGCCGGCGGTGCGGCCGTGACCCGGGGGGCGACGAGCAGGTGACCGAACCACTTGTCGCGCCCGTGACGGCCCCGGTGACCGGCCTGGTGACCGAACGTGGCACGGTGATCTGCTGCGGCTCGGGCGGGGTCGGCAAGACGACGGTGGCGGCGGCCCTGGCCCTCGAGGCGGCCCGGCGGGGGCGCAAGGCCTGTGTGGTCACCATCGATCCCGCCAAGCGCCTGGCCGACGCCCTCGGCGTCGAGACCCTCTCCAACCGGGCCACCCGGGTGGCCGGGGAGTGGCCGGGCGAGCTGTGGGCGCTGATGCTCGACACCAAGAGCACCTTCGACGACCTGGTGGCCCGCTACGCCGCCGGCCCCACCCAGGCCCAGGGGATCCTCGACAACCGGCTCTACCGCAACCTCTCCCAGGCCCTGTCCGGGACCCAGGAGTACATGGCCATGGAGAAGCTCTACGAGCTGCACGAGGACGGCCGCTACGACCTGGTCGTGGTCGACACCCCCCCGACCCGCAACGCCCTCGACTTCCTGGACGCCCCCCGGCGCCTGACCCGCTTCCTCGACAACCGGATCTTCCGCCTGCTGGTCATGCCCACCCGCGCCTACCTCCGGGCCGTCAGCGTGGCCACCCAGACCTTCCTCCGCACCGTGTCCCGGGTGGTGGGCGCCGAGGTGGTCGAGGACGCCGTGGCCTTCTTCAAGGCGTTCGAGGGCATGGAGCAGGGCTTCCGGGACCGGGCGGCGCGTGTGCAGAGCCTCCTGTCGGAGCCGGGGACGGCGTTCGTCGTCGTCGCCTCCCCGCGCCGCGACACCGTCGAGGAGGCGCTGTTCTTCGTCGACCGGCTGGACGAGTCCGGCTACGAGACCGCCGCCCTGGTCGTCAACCGGCTGCATCCCCGGTTCGGCGCGCCCGGCACGGCGGCCCGGTTGTCGGCGCGGCTGGAGGCGGCGGGTGCGGGCAACGGTGCCGTCGGGGCGGCCGTCGCCAACCTGGGCGAGCTGGAGGCGGTGGCGGACACCGAGGAGGCGAACTTCGCCGATCTGGCCCGCCGGGTGGACCCGGCACCGCTGGCCCGGGTGCCGTTCCTACCGGCCGACGTCCACGACCTGTCGGGGTTGGCCCTGGTGGCCGGGGAGCTGTTCGGGGCCTGAGCTCAGGCGGTGCCGGCGGCGGAGGCGAGCGAGGCGGCCGCCTCCTCCACCGTGTCGGCCACCGTCACCACCCGGTCGAACCCGGTCGTGCGGAGCAGGCGGATGAGGGTGGGCCGGTTGCAGGCGACCGAGACGTCCCCGCCCTGCTCCCGGGTGCGCCGGATCCCCCCGATGAGGGCGCCCAGCCCGGCGGAGTCCATGAACGGCACCTCGGACAGATCGATGACCAGGCGAGGGCGGGTTGACAGCTCGGCCAGGACCTCCCGGAACTGGCTCACCGTGAACGCGTCGAGCTCCCCCGTGGGACGACAGACGACGTAGTCCCGGGAATCCTCGATCTGGATCTCGAGCAATTTGCTCCTCTCGGGTGAGGTGCACCTCGGGAGCAGGATGGTACCCATCGGAGAAGGGGGACTACCTTCCCGGGGGTGCCGCGGATCGTCATCGCCACGGACGGTCACTGGGTCGTCGACGAGGTGGTCGCCGCCCTCCCCGGGCCCGACCACGAGGTGGTCGAGATCCAGCGGGGGCTGGCCGTGCTGCCGTGGCTCCAGGAGAACGACGCCGACCTCGTGGTGCTCGACCTCCAGATCGGGAACATGGGTGGAATGGCGGTGTGCCAGGAGCTGCGCCTCGAGGAGGATTCGGGTCGCCTTGACCGTATTCCCGTGCTCATGCTCCTCGACCGGCGGGCCGACGTCTTCCTGGCCAAGCGGGTCGACGCCGAGGGCTGGTTGGTCAAGCCGATGGATCCCATACGGATCCGGCGGGCGGTGACGGCCCTGCTCGGAGGGGGGACCTACTACGACTCCTCGTACGCGCCGAATCCGATCCTGACCACCGCGGCCGAATAGTCCGTGCTCCGCCGGTGGCGGAAGGACCGGGCCGGGGACCTGGAGGCCCACGCTCCCAGCGAGGAGGAGCGCGAGATCCTGGCCAGCCTCACCGCGCTCCGCGACCGCACCGCCCGGGAGGTCATGACTCCGCGCGTCGACGTGGTCGCTCTCGAGGCCCCGGTCTCGGTGGGCGACGTGGTTCGTGCCGTCCGGGAGTCGGGCCACTCCCGCTTCCCCGTCTACGACGACGACCTCGACCACCTGGTCGGGATCCTGTTCGTGAAGGACCTGTTCCGGTCCGGGTGGTGGGACGAGCAGGCGGACCCCGGCGCCGTGATCGTGGGCGGCGACGGGGACGGGCCGCCGCTGCTGGCCGATTCCCCGATCCGCAAGCTGCGCCGGCCCTTCCTGGTGCCCGAGGGCCGTCAGGTGCTCGACGCCCTCTCGGAGATGCGGAAGAGGAGGAACGCCTTCGCCGTGGTCGTCGACGAGTACGGAGGCGTGGAGGGGGTGCTCACCATCAAGGACCTGGTGAGCGAGCTGGTGGGCGAGCTCCCCGACGAGTTCGACCGGGACGAGGAGGCGCCGATCGTGCGCGTCGACGCCGACCGCTGGCTGGTGGCCGGGGACTGCCCGGTCGACGACGTCAACGAGGAGCTGCCCATCGGGCTCCCCGAGGGGGAGTACGTGACCGTCGGGGGCTTCCTGTTCGACCGCTTCGGCCATATCCCCGAGGAGGGCGAGACCCTCGGCTACGAGGGCTGGGAGCTGCGGGTGGCCGAGATGGACCGCCGGCGGGTCGGCAAGGTCATCGTGAAGGCCCCATCGGATAGGCTCGGGGAGGCCGGGGAAGCTCCGGCCGACGGGAAGTAGCGCAGCTTGGTTAGCGCGCAGCGTTCGGGACGCTGAGGTCGCGGGTTCGAATCCCGCCTTCCCGACCATTGCACCGTCGTCCGGACCATACATCGCAGTTCAGTCGCCATCTTTTGATTGCGGCGTGAT
>DASUHN010000042.1 GCA_036273495.1 Acidimicrobiales bacterium
GGAGAGCGATCCACACCGGTCGCCGGCCCGGTCGGAGAGCTTCACCGCCGCCAGAGCCGTGCCGATGCGGTCCCGGGAGTCCGGTACCTCGTAGAGGTCGGCAAAGCACGCCAGGTTCTCGGCGACGGTCAGGCCCAGGTACAGCCCGGGGGACTCGGGCATGATCGCGATCCGCCGCCGGATCTCCACCCCGTTCTCGGGACTGAGCCGGAGCCCGGCCACGGTGGCCGAGCCTGACGAGGGGGCGATGAGGGTGCCGAGGGTCCGCACCGTGGTCGTCTTGCCGGCGCCGTTCGGGCCGAGGAAGCCGAACACCTCGCCCTGGCTCACCTCGAACGAGACCTCGGCAAACGCCACCCGCTCACCGAAGCACTTCGTCAGCCGGTCAACCGAGAGCGCCGAGGCCCGGTCACCCGCCATGGGCCCAGGTTCGCGCATACCGGGATCCTGCCGGGAGCAGGCAGAACGCGGCTGGTCAGGCCTTTCCGGGCTGATCGACCTCGACCGCGGCCTCGACCTCGGCCACGATCTCGCCCAGGCGGTCGAGCGCCGACCGGGCGAACGCCGCTGCCGTCCCGGGATGGGTCGATATCCAGCGCTGACCCCGGCCCGCCTCGTGGAGGATGAGCGCACCGGCCCGGTCGGCGTCCATGCCCTGGTCGGCCAGCAGGTCGCGCAGGGTCTGCATCATGGTTCCGGCGTTCGGACCGCCGTCCTCGTTGGCCCGCACGAAGATCGGCGTGTCGACCGCACCCGGGAAGGCGACGGAGACCTGGATGGGGGCGTGGACGGTCTCGAGGTCGGCGGCCAGCGACTCGCTCAGGGCCAGCACCGCCCGCTTGGAGATCTGGTACATGCCCTGGTAGGCGCCGCTCGTGAAAGAGGCGATCGACGCCGTGTTCACGATCGTGGCCGGACGGCCGGCCGAGATCAGGCGGGGGACGAAGGCCCGCACCCCGTGGTACACGCCGCTCAGGTTGACGCTGATCAGCCGCTCCCACTCGGCGGGAGGGGACTCCCAGAGCAGGGAGACGTGCTCGATGCCGGCGTTGTTGGCCACCAGCCTGACGTCACCGACGTCGTCGAACGCCACGTCGGCCAGGTGCTCGACGGAGGCATAGCTGGTGACGTCGGTCTGCACCGCCGCGGCCCGGACGCCGGAACCGGCCAGCTCCGCCGCCAGGGTCTCGATCCGCCCGGCGTCGACGTCGGCCAGCACCACGGACATGCCCAGGGCGGCGGCCGTGCGCGCCATCCCTCCCCCGATGCCCCCGCCGGCCCCGGTTATGACCGCGGTCCCGCCCGCCCAGCGTTGTCTGACCGGGTCCTCGCTCGCCACGGGTCTCATTGTGGCCGACCCGCCTGCGGCGTGCCGGGGTGGCCGAAGGGGCCGGGGCCTCAGTTCCGCCTGGAGCGCCGGGCGCGCCGGCGAACGTGGCGATCGGCGAGGACGATCGACACCACCATGCCCACCCCGAGAACGGCGGCCACGATGAAGCACACGATGGCCACGCTCGGGTAGCCGAGCAGCCGCGGGCTGCTGGGCACCCGCATCAGGAGGGCGGCGCCCAGCAACAGGGCGGAGATGACCAGGCCCATGGCCAGCCGGTTGGCCAGCTTCTGGAGGCCCGAGAGCATCTCGGCCTCGTCGAAGGCGTGCACCTTCACCGCGAACTGCCCCCGCGCCAGCGCGTCCATCACCCGGTTGACCCGCCCGGGAAGGTGCTCGACGAAGTCGCGGGCCTCGACCAGCGCCGCTATGGCGCTCCGCGGCCCGCCGCCGAACTGGGATCGGACGATGTCGGCGGCGTGGCGGGAGACGGCCTGGTCCGGCTCGAAGTCGGGGTCGAGGAGGTAGGTCACCCGTTCGAGGTTGAGCAGCGTCCGCCCGAGCATCACCAGGTCCGGGGGCGGCCGCAGTCCCGCCTCCGCCGACGCCTGCGTGAGGTCCATCACCACCCGACCCGCCCGGGTCTCGGGTCGCTGGAGAACGCTGCGCCCCACGACCTCGGCGACCGAGCGCCGCAACAGCGCCTCATCGAAATCGTCGAGCGGTCTTCCCATCTCGACCAGGACATCGGAGACCTCACTCGGGCGGTCGGCGTCCATCGCCAGGACCAGCTTCGCCAGCTGACCCCGCGCCGGCTCGGCCAGCCGGCCGACCATCCCGAGGTCGATGATCGCCAGACCGCCGTCGTCGGTGACCATGACGTTTCCCGGATGCGGGTCGGCATGGAAGAAGCCGTGCGCGAACACCTGCTCGAGGTAGGCCCTTATCAGTTGGTCGGCCAGGTCGGGCCCGTCGATCTCGGTGCGGGCCAGCGGACCGAGATCCCCCACCGAACGCCCTTCGACCCGCTGCATGGTGAGGACCCGGCGGCTGGAGAAGTCCTCCACCGGGCGGGGGACGACCACCCCGAGGTCTTCCAGCATCCGGTGCATCCGCACGAGGTTGGCCGCTTCCACGCGGTAGTCCAGCTCGTCGAGCAGTGAGCGGCGGAACTGGGAGAACATCTCGGCAAAGCCGTAGTGACGGCCGGCGTCGGTGTGGCTGTCGACCGCCTCCGCCAGCGACGACAGGGCGTCGATGTCGGCCTGGATGCGGGCCTCGACGCCCGGTTGCTGGATCTTCACGACCACCCGCCGGCCGTCCCGCATGCGGGCGGCGTGGACCTGACCGATCGACGCACTGGCCAACGGCCGGTCGTCGAACTCAGAGAACGTGGTGCTGGCCGGGGCCCCGACCTCGTCTTCGAATATCGCCCTCGCCTGGTCGGCCGGGAAGGGAGCGACCTTGTCGTGCAGGCGGGACAGGGCGTCGAGGTAGGGGTCGGGGAGGAGGTCGGGACGGGTCGAGAGGAGCTGTCCGAGCTTGACGAATGTGGGTCCCATCGCCTCCAGATCGGCGGCCAGTGTCCGGCCCGCTTCCTCCAGGTCGGCGTCGGGAGTGAGCTCGGTTTCCCGGCGCGTGCCCACCAGGCCCCGGTGCCGGACCAGGAGCCGGGCCATCCCGGCCAGGCTGCGCGCGCGTGAGGCGGTGGTCACCATCTGTGGCTCTAGTTCCCGGCCCGACGGCGGGTGAATCTTCGGGGCCGGGACGAGACAGCCGGTCCGGAGCGGGCCCCGGGTGCGCCGCTCCCTGTCGTCAGCCCCCGGTCCGGGACCCTCCGTGGTCGTCCTGGCCCAGCTCGAGGCCGTCGAGCAGGGGTCGCACGTGGGAGGCGAGCCGGGTCAGCTCCTCGATGTGGAGGTGCGACAGGCGCCGCAGCGCCCGCGAGCCGGCGTCGGTGAGGGCCACCCGGACGACGCGGCGGTCGGCGGGATCCTCGACCCTGCGCACCAGCCCGGCCTGGTCGGCCCGGTCGACCAGGCCCACGGCGGAGTGGTGGCGCAGGTAGAGGTAGTCGGCCAGCTCACCGATGGTCGGGCCGCGGGCGTCAACGTGGCCCCTGACGGCGAGGAGAAGCTGGTGCTGGGCGGCGGTCAACCCGGCGGTCCGGGCCTGCTGCTCGCTCCAGTGGAGGAAGGCCCGGAGCCGGGTCCGCAGGTCGAGGAGCGTCCGGTAGTCAGCCTGGTTGAGATCCCGGCGTGGCACGATAATATCAGTTTACGATACTTTCTCGGCGTGTCACGTCTCCCTGCCGATGCGATCGCGGGAGCCGACTGGCGGCCAGGAGCGGGTATCGAACGCGCTCTGGGTGACTTCACCCTGGGGACCGACGTGTTCCGGACCCTGCCCCTCGCCGTGGTTGTCGGGGGGCTGGCGGCCGGAGTGGCCCTCGGACTGCTGGACCTGATCGGTCTGTTCACCCACCTCGCGTACTACGGGAAGGTCGGCTTCCGGCTGGTCCCGCCGACCACCCGTCACCTGGGTGCCGTCAGCGTCGTGATCCCGGTGATCGGGGGCCTGGTTGTCGGGGTGATGGCCCGCTTCGGCTCGGAGCGCATCCGGGGCCACGGCATCCCCGAGGCGATGGAGACGATCCTGATCGGCGGCAGCAAGGTCGAGCCGCGCCTGACGATCCTGAAGCCGATCTCGAGCGCGATCAGCATCGGCTCCGGCGGCCCGTTCGGCGCCGAGGG
>DASUHN010000043.1 GCA_036273495.1 Acidimicrobiales bacterium
GTCTCGACACCGAGGACCACCACGCCGTCATCAGCGCGACGCGCGAGGAGCGCACTCGGATCGCCGGGGAACTCCACGACGTCATCGGTCATTGCCTGTCGGTGATCGTGCTCCAAGCCGGTGGCGCCCGGATGCTGGTCCGTTCCGACCCCGACCGCGCCGGGGCAGCTTTGCAGGTCGTGCAACAAGCCGGCCACGACGCCCTGATCGAGTTGCGCCGTCTCCTCACCGTGCTCGGGGACACGTCCCTCCCGGCCGAGACGGGACCACTCCCGGGAATCGACGACCTGGCGCCTCTCGTCGCGCGCACCACCGGCACCGCTTTGCGAGTCGATCTTGAAGTCGAGGGAACCACCCGACCGGTCTCAGCAAGTGTCGGCCTGTGCGCCTATCGGATCGTCCAAGAGGCGCTGACCAACGTGATCAAACACGCCGATGCCGCTCGCGCCAAGGTGAGCCTGGCCTGGGCGCCAGACGCACTGGAACTCGAGATCGCCGATGATGGCCATGGGCTGGCGACTTTTCGCGCCGAGGGGGTCGGGCGGGGTCTCATCGGAATGCGCGAGCGAGTCGCAGTCCTCGACGGGTCGTTGCACACCGGGTCAAGTGTCCGAGGTGGCTTCGTCGTGCACGCTTCGCTCCCCCTCGCCGAGGAACTGGCATGAGGATCGGCCGGCACGCACTGCGGTGGCTCGACGCACCCTGGCTGGACGTCGTGCTGGCGCTGACGTTGGTGGTGGAGATGGAGCTTGAGACCTGGCTGGCGCCGAGCCTCATCCCTACCCATCGCCTAGTGACCGCCGTCGCGGTCGTCCTGTACGCCGCGCCGATCGCCTGGAGGGGCCGGTGGCCGCTCGCCGCGCTCCTCGCTTCTACCACGGTGGCGATGGTGCAGGCACCGCTGGGCGGAGACATCCTGGGTGGGATGACCGGGTCGTTGCTGCCGCCGATCGCCCTCGCCTACCGGGCCGGAACGGCGCGCAGCCTCAATCGAGGGCTGCCTACGGTGGCGGGGGTCGCCGCTCTGCTCGCCCTGGGCGTCTATGTGTCAGACCTGGCGACCCAGCCGAATGACTACGGAAGCCTTTGTGGCGACATCGTCGGCTTCGCCGCCGCTGTCATCGTGCCCTGGGGTGTCGGGTTGATGGTGGCAGAGCGGGCCGCTCGGGCACGCGCCTTCCGCGACCTGTCGGCCTGCTTGGACCGCCAGCGCGAAGAACACCAGAGCGCGGCGGTCGCGGACGAGCGGTCGCGGATCGGACGCGAGATGCAAGACATCATCGCCCAAAGCGTCAGCGCCATCGTGGTCCAAGCTGGAGGCACCCGACAGCTCATTTTGGGCACAGAATCCCGAGGAGAACCTTTTGGGCACTCCTCGGCTTCGTGTGGCCCGACTTGCCCGGCTTGAGGTGGTTCCCGATGGGATCGGTGCCCACCTGATCGAGTGAGCCGGCCCGCTCCAGTGGGCCGACCTCCCAAGGGTGTTGTCCACACGCGGTGACCCGCACGCGCCGCGCCTCTACGTTCGGTGGTGACGAAGCCAATCGAACCTGGAGGTCGATCACGTGCGGGTCACCACCGCATTCAACAAGATGCTGGGCCTGGTCGGGGCCAGCGTGGACTCGGTGGTCTTCGCCCCGGAGGGGATCGTGGTCGGCCTGCGCCGGCGCCCCCACAAGCACCGCTGTCCGTGCGGGGGCAAGACGTCGGGGACCCGGGACCACTCGGTGCGGCGCTGGCGGCATCTGGACCTGGGCGGCACCAGGCTGTTCCTCGAGTACCGCATCGCCCGCATCGACTGTCCCCGCTGTAAGGCGACCCGGACCGAGACGGTGCCCTGGGCCCGTCCCGGGGCCCGGCACACCCGGGACCTCCAGGACCTGGTGGCCTGGCTGGCCCAGCGCACCGACAAGACCACCATCACCCGCCTGCTGCGCATCTCCTGGGAGGCGGTGGCCAAGATCATCGTCGACGTGGTGGCCGAGGCGATCGACGACAAACGCCTCGATGGCCTCTACCGCATCGGGGTGGACGAGATCAGCTACCGCAAGGGACATCAGTACCTGACCGTGGTGGCCGACCACGACCGGGACGGGGCGGTGGTCTGGGCGGCCAAGGGCAAGGACCACACCGTGTTGGAGGCCTTCTACGACGAGCTCGGGCCCAAGCGGGTCCAGAAGCTCTCCGCGGTGAGCCTGGACATGGGCGGGGCCTACAAGCTCGCCACCGACAACAAGGCGGCGCACGTGACCCAGTGTGTGGACCCCTTCCACGTCATCAAGCTGGCCAACGAGGCCATCAACAAGACACGCCGGGTGGCCTGGAACGTCGAGCGGGACGCAGGTAGGCCGGCACGCAAGGTCAAACACACCCGATGGGCGCTCGTCAAAGACACCCAGGCCCTGTCCCGGGGCCAATGGGAAACCCTCGACGCCCTGCGCCGGTCCCGCTCGGCGCTGTATCGAGCCTGGCAGCTCAAGGAGGCGCTGAGAGACCTGTACCGGCTGCGCTACCCGTCCCAGGCCCCCCGGCATCTGGACTGGTGGCTGGCGTGGGCCTGTCGGTCCCGCATACCCGCCTTCGTCTCGCTGGCCAAGACCATCCGGGCCAACCGGGACCGGGTGCTCGCCGCCGTCGAGCTCGGCCTGTCCAACTCCAAGCTGGAGGGCCTCAACTCGAAGATCCGCCTGATCAACCACCGCGGGTACGGCCATCACTCTGCCGCCGCGCTGATCGGCATGATCTACCTGTGCGCCGGCGGCATCACCATCGACCTCCCGCTGCGCTGATCTACACGATCACCTGAAGCGCTTACCGAAGCGATGGTCCTCCATCGCTTCCTACCTGCCCACCAGCCGCGCCCCGGAGACGGGGTCAAGGGCGACCGAGCGCTAGCGAGGGAGTCCCGAAGGGACGCGTAGCGAAGCGGAGCGCCCTTGACGCCGTTGGAGGGGCGTGGCACGAGAGCGTGACGCGGAATCGGGCAAGTCGGGCCACAGAATCCCGAGGAGAACCAAGAAGTCTCGGATCTCGGTGCGGGTCATGCCGTCGGGACGGGCGACGAGAGCGTCGTGGATGGCCTCGGCCAGCGGGTCACCGACGACGGGGGCGAACACCTTGGCCACCGAGTCGGTGGAGTACTCCCACAGCGCCAGGGCCGCCTCGAGGTGCGCCAGGCCGATCGAGGCGGCCCCGTCGACGAGCGCGTAGAGAAGTGACAGGCGCAGCACATGCGCCTCGGCCCGGGCCAAGAGCCCGGCGACGATGCCGTCGGGCCCATGGCCGGCTCCGGCCATGCGGGCATAGGCGTCCCACCACGCCGCCCGGGCGCCGGTCGAGAAGCGCATCCGGCCGCGCCGCTTGGCCTCGGTCAGGTGGGTGCCCAGGCGGCCCTCCATGCCGGTGCCGGCCAAGGGGTCGGGGTCGCCGCCCTCCGGGAGGAGACGCACCCGACGGGCGGCCACGAAGAAGAAGCGGTTGAGAAGCCCGTTGGCCACCTCGAGGCTCGAGGTGTAGTGAGTGAGCTCGGCCGCGGTGATGTGCCCGATCACCGACAGGTGCGGCCCCGAGGCCCGCGCCGGGGCGGTTCGGGTGAGAAGGGCCAGGGGCCGACCGTCCCAGGCGGAGCGCAGCACCGGCGAGAGCGTGTTCACGTCCCGGGTGGTGGCCTTGAGCACCGAGGCGAACTCCGGCTCGACGACCAACAGGCGGGGGTCCGCCGCCCCGGGATCGGCGCCTTCGGGGTCTCGCAGGGCCCAAACCAGGCCTTCCCCGGAGGACAGCCCCGTCGAGGTTCGTGCGCCGAAGCCGGGCACCGCCCGGCCCATGAGACGGGCCACGTGGTCCCAGGATGAGCCCTTTCTGGCCTTGGCCGAGTCCCCCACCACCACCACGAACTCATTCGGGTGGTGGCGGGTGGCCTCCACCGCCGCCCAGGCCCCCCGCCCGACCGTCACCCCGGCGGCCACGAGCAGCTGGGCCAGGATGGCGACGGGGTCGGCCTCGGTGTGGGGGGCGATGGCGGACACCAGCGCGCCGGCCATCCCCTGGTAGGCGGCCCCCGCCGGGGGGGCGGGCCACCCCGGTGCCGGGGCCAGCTCCGCTGAGTTCACCGGGCTCACTCCGAGGCCACCTCGGCCACCGCGGCACGCGCTGCGGACTCGTCGACGATGGCCTTGCCCGAAGCGAAGGCGGCCACCAGGGACTGGGTGGCCAAGTTGTTGACCGCCCGGGGCAGGCCCCGGGAGACCTGGTGGATGAGGCCGATGGCGTCGTCGGAGAACAGCGGGTCGGAGCGACCAGCGAGGCCCAGGTGATGCGTGATGTAACTCGCACACTCGGTGGGGTCCAGGCCGCAGAGCGCGTAGCGCAGCCCGACGCGCTGGTCCAGCGCTGCGAAGGCCCCGAGGCGCAGACGTCGGCGCAGTGTCGGCTGTCCCAACAACATGAGGCAGAACGGGGAGGCAGCATCCATGCCGGCATTGGACAGACAGCGCAGGCCCTCGAGGGTCTCGGCATCGAGCATGTGGGCCTCGTCGACCACGACCGTGACCGCCTTTCCCCGCTCGGCGGCCTCCGCCGCGATGGCGTCCTGGGTCTGGGGGATGAGCGAGGCGGCGTGGAAGCGAGGGCTGCCCCCCAACGCCGAGACGATCGCCGCGTACATCCCCCGGGTGCCCACGCCCGGGGTGCCCAGGTAGACGATGCTGTGGCGCGACGGGTCCAGGCCAGCCACGGCGGCCCGTGCTGCCACGGTCTTGCCCGAGCCGCACTCGCCGGTGACCACGCCGATGGCGGACTCGGTGATGCACCAGGAGATGCGGGCCACCGCCTGGGCGTGGGCGGCATGACCGTGGAGCATCTGGGGAGCCAGGTCCTTGCCGAAGGGCATGCGGCCAAACCCGTAATGCGCGCGCAGACGGTCGATGCTCATGGGGTCTCCTCCTCGGTGGGCACGGCAGGGTCGGCGGCACTGGAGAGCGCGGCGTAGTCGATGCGGGTCCGGGACAGCTCGGCGGCCCGGCGCGCCGCCACCATCCCCAGGTAGTCGATGCCGGTGGGCACCGGCTCCGGGGCGGCGTCGGGGCGGGCCTTGGGATGGACATGGCGCCCGATGCGAACCGGGACAGCTCGGCCCATGCCCCTGCCCTCGAAGCGCACCTCGATGTCGGTCAAGTCGAACGGGTCGAAGACCAACTCCACGCGCCGACCGACCAGGGCGACGTCGACCTCGAAAGCATTCCCGTGCAGCGACACCGTGGCGGTCTTGGTCACTGACCGGAACTCCGACCACAGGAACGCCTCGTGCAGCGCCTCGGGAGAGGGAAGCTCGGGGGCCCCGACGCGACTGAAGCGCTCGATCGGGCGCTCCTTGGTCTCGGAATGGACTCGGCGGTGATAGACGACCTCCACCCAGGCGCTGAAGAGGCGATTGAGCTCGGCCAGATCCGCCCCTCCGCCCCGGGCCTCCAGCTCGACGAGGAAGCCAGCCCTCACCGTCCTGAAGAACCGCTCGATCTTCCCCTTCGTGGCCGCCGCCCGGGGGCTGGCGTGGATGACCCGGATGCCCAGGGACGCGCAGGCGCGCATGAACTGCACGTTCACGAACGCCGCTCCCCGGTCGACCAGCACCGCCCGGGGCACGCCACGCGCCGACACGCCGGCGCGCAACGCGGCGCAGAGCCGCAGTGTGTCCTCGGCCGGGCACCAGCGATGGCCGGGCACGGCCCGGCTGTAGTCGTCGATGAAGGCCAGCAGGTAGGCCTTGGCGCCCCCGACCATGGGACCGTGCAGGGCATCCCCGGTCCACAACTCGTTGGGGGTGGAGGCCTCGAAGCGCCCATAGGCGCGTGGGGCGGACCCGTCGGGGCGGACGTTGAGGCCCACTCGGGCGAAGTGGCGCTGGATGCTGCGCACCCCAGGAGGGCAGAGCCCCGCCTCGGCCATGACGCGTACGATTTGCTCGGCGCTGCGCCCGGGGGCCTCACGCTTCAAGGCCACGGCCGCGGCGAACAGCTCGGAGTCGATCTTGGGGGCGACCTTGCGCGGCTGGGGGACGAGGGCCTCGAAGCCACCTGCCCGCCAGGCCCGGATCCACTCGTCCAGGGTGGAGCGCCCCACCCGGATGCGTCGCCCGTCAGGGGTGAGGTGTTCCAAGGACGCGAGGGCGCGCACCAGCGCGCCCCGTTCGGCCTTGGACAGCGCGGGGTCCGCTGCCTCGCGGATCAACGAGTAGCGAAACAGGGCCACGTCCCGATAGCGGTCCTCCATGCGGCCCGGCTGCTCCTTCCTTCGACCAGGAGAACCATGAACGATCAGGGCAGCGCCGGGAAGGGGACACTCGTGTTGCAAAGCAGCGCCCCGCCGGACATCGCCGACACGAGCGACCAGATGGGCCGCGGGCCGAAGGCAAGTACCGCGGCGCGTGTCGCGGTTCCGATGGCCGCCAGGGCGTCACCGAGCGCGCCGCCGGTGGGTTCGATCGGCCCCAACAGCGGGTCCAGGGCCACCGCCCAGCGGGTGAAGTGCACCCGGATGGCCTCGGCGGCGCGGACGAAGGCACGCAGCCAGCCCCGCACCGTGTCCTTGTGACGTCGGAGGGACTCCGTGATCCGGTCGAGGCCGAGACCGTCGCCTTTGGCCTGGAGCGCCTCCCCGATGGTCTCGGCGTCGTCCCGGCGCCGGAGGAGGGCCACGTCTGCCAGCAGCACATGGCTGGACCTGCAGCTGCGACACCGGCTGCGACGGGGACGGACGGGTTGTTCGTGACCGTCCCGGCGGCGCAGCCCCCGCCACCGGGCATGGCCCCACGGGCCAAGCTGCCCGCCACACGGTGGGCAGGCCAGCCGGCCCGCCCGAAGGTCGGCCTCGACCTCGTCCTGATCGGTCCCTACGATGAGCACGGGTGCCCCTCCGGCATCTGCGGAGAAGGGCCCTCCCGAGGAGCCAGCAAAGTTCGACGGGAGGGTCCTTGCGCGTCTGGGTCGTGCTCAGCCTGACGCGCTCCGCCTGCCGCCGCCCAACAGATCCCGGGCCCCCAGGGGCTCCCGCCCGATCCTGGCCGTCAGTGGCGGCTACACCCTCACCGATCCTGATCGAGCGTGGCGCTCAACACAAGTGGAACAAGATCGAGCACCGCCTGTTCAGTCACATCTCCATGAACTGGCGGGGGCGTCCCTTGACGAGTCATCAGGTGATCGTCGATCTCATCGCAGGGACGAAGACGCGAACCGGCTTGAAGGTCCGAGCCGAGCGCGACCGCGGCGTGTATCCGAAGGGTGTAAAGGTGACCGACGAGGAGCTGGCGGCGGTGCCGCTCGATCTTCATGACTGGCACGGTGATTGGAACTACACGATCACTGGACGTCGGACGCGACGTGCCAACCGCTGATTACGCCGGTGTAATTTCCGAGCAATCCCTAACGGTCCCCTAAGTACGTGTCTGGTAAGCCAGCGTTGACTGCTGAGGGATCCACCACTCCCTGACCGCGAGCTCCCATGCTGGGAGCTGGGCGGAGGTGTCTGCCGGGAGTGATGCGTGGCCGCCAACAGGCGTTATCCCACCGACCTGACC
>DASUHN010000044.1 GCA_036273495.1 Acidimicrobiales bacterium
GGGTGCTGGACGCCGCCGGGCGCGGAGGCGACGCCGCCCCCGCCTCCACCGCCCCCGATCTCGACGCGGTCGTGGCGGAGGTGCGCGACGAGGTCGCGCTGCTCTGCTCGAAGTTCACGCCCTATCCCGACCTGGCGTAGCCGGTGGCCGCCTACGCCGAGGTCTTCGCCCTCGCCGCGCTACTGACCTACGGGTTGACCTTCCCGGTCCGGCGGGTCGCGACCGTGCTCGGCGCCATCGTCGAGCCCGACGAGCGGCGCGCCCATCTGGTGCGCACCCCGACCGTCGGCGGGGCGGCCATGTACCTGGCCTTCCTGGTGGCCATGGCCGTGGCCTCGCTGATGCCGGCGTTCCACCAGGTGTTCCATCCCAGCTCGGCGCCCCTCGGGGTGGTGCTGGGCGCCACGGTGATCTTCGCCGTGGGTGCGGTGGACGATCTGCGGGAGGTGTCGGCCCCGGCCAAGCTGGCGGGGACGGTCGTGGCCGCGACCGTCCTGTACTTCCTCGGGGTGACGCTGCTGTACTTCCGCGTCCCGTTCGCCGGCTTCATCGTCCTCGGGCCCGACCTCACCCCGCTGCTGACGGCGTTGTGGGTGGCGGTGATGGCCAACGCCATCAACCTGATCGACGGGCTGGACGGCCTGGCGGCGGGCATCGTGGCCATCGCCGCCGGGTCGTTCTTCGTCTACGCCGAGCGCCTCTCGCATCTCGGCCTGCTGTCGGCCGACAACGTCGGCCCGCTGGTCGCGGCCATCGCATGTGGGGTGTGTGTCGGATTCCTGCCCCACAACCTCCACCCGGCCCGGATCTTCATGGGGGACGCCGGGGCGCTGTTCCTCGGCCTCCTGATGGCGGCGTCGACCATGGTCGTCGGGGGCCAGACCGCCAACCAGTTCCACTTCACGGGGGAGACCTACTTCTTCTTCGCCCCGCTTTTCATCCCGTTCGTGATCCTCGGGGTGCCGATCCTCGACACGGCGTTCGCCCTCGTGCGACGAACGGCCCGGCGGGCCAGCCCGGCGCTGGCGGACCGGGAGCACCTCCACCACCGCCTGATGCGCCTGGGGCACGGCCACCGGCGGTCGGTGCTGATCCTGTGGGTGTGGACGGCGATCCTCTCCGGCCTGGTCCTCTACCCGACGTTCGACCTTCCGGGGGCGGGCTCGACCAATGCCATCGTGCCCTTCGGGATCCTGGCCCTGGGGGTCGTCCTGTACACGCTGTTCCACCCGGGCGTGCGCCAGAAGTCGCCGGCCTGACGCCCTCGGATCACGGTTTTGAGGCCCCATAGCCTTCGTTTTGCATCACCCTCGTTCTCCATGCGAACATGCCGCCGTGACGCCCTACCAGCGCCCTCCGGGGCCTCTGTCCGGCCGTGAGCCGGCGTCCCCCGGGCATCCTCCAGTTCGCCCAGTTGGGGCTGATGGGGGCGGCCTGCCTGCTCGGCGGGGGGGGCCTCGGGTGGTTGGTGGACAGCGTGGCGGGAACCCTGCCGCTGTTCCTGTTTCTCGGTTTGGTCGGGGGCGCAACCCTCGGTGCGGTCATGACCTGGCGGGAGGTCAAGAGGTCCATGTAGTCCGGGAGGGAGGCCGCGGTGCTCGGTAGCGGGATGTTGGGCACGGCCTTCCCGGTGAGCGAGGTCGACGCCGTCATCCGGCGCACGCTGCGGGCGGCGCTGGCCCTCGGGATCCTGGCGGTCGGCGCGGGCGTTGCCCTCGGTCAGGTGCTCGTCGGCCCGGGCGTCATCATCGGTCTCGGCCTCAGCATCTTCAACAACCGGATGTTCCAGCTGTCGGCGGCCCGCTTCACGACCGAGGAGGGCAAGGTCGTCCGCAAGCCGTTCGCGTCGAGCGTGGCCGTCCGCCTGGGGGTCTGCACGGCGGTGGCGCTGATCCTCACGTGGCTGGTCCCGCCGCTCGGCTGGGGTGTGATCGGCGGGCTGGCTGCCTACCAGATGCTCCTGCTGATCAACTCACTGGGGGCGCTGGTGGCGTGGCAGCGCCGGGAGGCGGGACGCGATGCCTAGCCTCGGCGCGCTGGCCCCGGTCCTCGCCATCCCGAACATCCCGGTCGGGGACCACGTGGTCCGCAAGATCGGCGGGATCTCGCTGAACCTGGACACGATCTGGACCACGCTCATCGCCGGCGCCATCGTGCTGGGCCTGGGCCTGTACGTGAGGTCCAAGGGCCGCTCCGGGGTGCCGAGCAAGATCCAGCTGCTGTGGGAATTCGTGGTCGGCTCGGTGCAGGACCAGGTCGAGGCCAGCCTCGGGCCCCAGTACCGCCAGGTGGTGCCGCTGGCCGTCACCATCTTCATGCTGGTCCTCACGGCCAACTGGATCGAGGTCCTGCCCGGCGTCTACCACAACACCGACTACCTCCCGGCCGCCAGCGCCGACGTCAACCTCACCTACGCCCTCGGCATCCTGGTGATCGTCCTGGCCAATGCCGCCGCCATCCGGCGCAAGGGACTGCGACGCTACGTGGCCCACTACTTCCGGGCCCCCCGGGTGATGTTCCCCATGCACATCATCGAGGAGGTGGTGAAGCCGTTCACGCTGGCCCTCCGACTCTTCGGGAACCTCTTCGCCGGCGGGATCATGATTGCCCTGATCCTGGCGTTCACGACGCCGATCTCGTCACCGGTGACGGCGGTGGTGACCATGGGCTGGAAGCTGTTCGACATGTTCATCGGCGCCATCCAGGCATTCATCTTCGCCTTGCTCACGATCCTGTACTACGAGTTCGCCGTGTCCGAAGAGGCGCACTGATGTGCGCCGACCTGCACTGATCCCCGAGACATCACCCAGATAGGAGACATCCCTAAATGGCAGCAACCACTCAGAAGGCAATCGAGCTGGCCGGGGCGTTCGCCGGCGGTGGGCTGGCCATGGGCGGCGGGGCCATCGGTGCCGCCATCGGTGACGGCCTGGCCGGGAGCCAGACCATCGCGGGCATCGCCCGTCAGCCCGAGGTCCAGGGACGCCTGTACACGACGATGTTCCTGATCGTCGGCCTGGTCGAGGCCATGTACTTCATCAACCTCGCCATCATGGCCCTGTTCGTGTTCGTCCTGGCCAAGGGCTGATCCCGACCGTGGTTCTCGCTTCGAACTTCCTCGTCCCCAACGCCACCTTCGTCGTCGAGCTGATCGCCTTCCTGCTCGTGCTCGGCGCGCTGGCGCGCTGGGTGCTGCCTCCGCTGAACCGGATGATGGAGGAGCGCCAGGACACGATCCGCAAGGCGCTCGAGGACGCCGAGGAAGCGCGGCGGCGGGCGGACGAGACCGAGGTCGAGTACAAGCGCGCCCTCGACGAGGCCCGGGCCCAGGCCCGTCAGCTGGTCGACGAGGCCAACCGGTTGGGTGAGGAGCTGCGCGCCCAGGCGCGCGAGCGCGGGGAGCAGGAGTACCAGCGCCTCCTGACCCGGGCCACCGGGGACATCCAGGCCGCCACCCAGCAGGCCGCCGAGCAGCTGCGCGGCCAGGTGGGAGAGCTGGTCGTGCTGGTCGTAGAGCGGGTCATCGGCCAGGTGATGGACGACCGGGCCCAGAGGGCCCTGATCGACCGCACCATCTCCGAGGCCGAGAGCGAGGCCGGCATCGGAGGGAGCGCGGCCCGTTGAGAGTCGCATCGGGGAGCCGGCGTTGAGGGAGTCGATCCACGGCTACGCCGACGCGGTGCTCGAGGCGGCCGGCGCCTCCGGCGGGGGCGCGGAGCTGGCCGAGCAGCTCGGCGCGGTCGTCAGCCTGGTCCGCTCGTCCTCGGACCTGGGCGGGGTGCTGGCCGACCCCGGCGTGCCCGCCCGCCAGCGCCGGGCCGTGCTCACCGATCTTCTGCAGAGCCGCATGCCCGCCGAGGTGGTGGGGCTGGTCGGCTACGCCATCGAGAAGGACCGGGCCCCGGAGGCGGGGGCCAACCTGGAGTGGCTCGAGCGGGTCGCCGCCCGGGCCGCCCGGGGCGAGGCCGCCGACGACGCCCTCGTCCTCAGCCGGCACGCCGCCCACGAGCGCATCGACGGCTACGCCACAGCGGTCCTGTCCCCGGTCGCGGCGGGGGACGGTCTCGGCAGCGTCGAGGACGAGCTGTTCCGCTTCGCCCGGATCGTGGCCGGCAACGAGGCCCTGAGCGACGCCCTGACCAACCGGGACCTGCCGGCGGCCCAGCGCGCCGCCGTCGTGTCCGAGCTGCTGACCGGGCGGGCCGGGGCCACCACCGTGGGCCTGGCCGCCTACGCCACCCGGGTCAGCCGGGCGCGCGACATCCCCGACACCCTCAACTGGCTGGTCGAGCGGGTGGCCGAGGAGTCCAACCGCCGGGTGGCCGAGGTGCGCGCCGCGGTGGCGCTCGACGAGAACCAGCGCCGCCGGTTGGGTCAGGCTCTCGGGCGGATCACCGGCCATCCCGTCGACGTTCGGGTGGCGGTTGCCCCTGAGCTCCTGGGTGGGTTCGTGGCCGCGGTCGGCGACACCCTCGTCGACGGAAGCGTGCGCCACCGCCTCGACCTGCTGCGCGACCGCATCAACCTGCCCGACATCGAGATCCAAATCAGCGAACTGGAGCCCTAATGGCAGAGCTGACCATCAACGCCAACGAGATCGCCGACGTCCTCCGGCGCAACGTCGCGGACTTCAACCCCGGTGTCGACACCCAGCAGGTCGGCCGCATCCGTGACGTAGGTGACGGGATCGCCCGCATCACCGGGCTGGCCAACGCCGCTGTCAACGAGCTGCTCGAGTTCGAAGGTGGAGTCGTCGGTCTGGCCCTCAACCTCGACGAGGACTCGATCGGCGCCGTCGTGCTCGGACCCGTCGAGCACCTCGAGGAGGGCCAGATCGTGCGGGCCACCGGCCGGATCCTCTCCGTGCCCGTCGGCGACGGCCTGTTGGGCCGGGTGGTGAACCCGCTGGGGGAGCCGATCGACGGCAAGGGTCCCATCGCCGCCTCCGAGAGCCGCCGCCTCGAGGTGCAGGCGCCCGGCATCGTGGCCCGCAAGCCCGTGCACGAGCCGCTGCAGACCGGCATCAAGTCGATCGACGCCATGATCCCCATCGGTCGCGGCCAGCGCGAGCTCATCATCGGCGACCGCAAGACGGGGAAGACCGCGGTCGCCATCGACACGATCATCAACCAGAAGGGGCAGGGCGTTTACTGCTTCTACGTGGCCATCGGCCAGAAGCAGTCGACGGTCGCCCAGGTCGTCGACAAGCTCGCGAAGCACGGGGCGATGGAGTACACGACCGTCATCGCCGCCAGCGCCTCCGAGTCGGCGCCGCTCCAGTTCATCGCGCCGTACACCGGCGTCACCATGGCCGAGTACTTCCGCGACAGCGGCCGCCACGCCCTGTGCATCTACGACGACCTCTCCAAGCAGGCCGTCGCCTACCGCCAGCTCTCGCTGCTGCTGCGCCG
>DASUHN010000045.1 GCA_036273495.1 Acidimicrobiales bacterium
CACCAGCCAGCTCCAGCGCCTCCAGGTGCTGAGCTCCGACGCCGACCTCTCCGACATCAGCGGCCTCACCCTCGGCTTCTCGAACATCAAGACCTCGACCGCCTTCCTCACCCCGCAACGGGCGGCGGTGACGATCACCTCGGGGACGGCCCGCTCCCACATCGATCCGTCCCAGCTGCCACTCGGATCGTTCACCCGCTCCGTAGCCGGGTCGGCCCTGGAAAAGGCCAAGGCCACCAACAGCTCCTCCGGCGTGTCGACGGGCAACGACGTGATCGTGACCGTGCAGGAGAACGGCTCCTGGTACGTGAGCCTCGGCTACACGGTGGCCGAGGACGCGGCCCGCGCGAGCGGGCAGACGGCGCCGGCGGCTTCGTCCTCGATCCCCGCCGTGGGGTCGGCGACAGCGGACGACGCCATCCGTTCGCTGATCCAGTCCGCCGCCAATCTCGACGTGGCCGGGGTGATCAAGCTGACGCCGCCGGGGGAGATGGCCGCCCTCCACGACTACGCGCCGCTGTTCCTGCCCCAGGCCGACAACGCTCTGAGCAACGTGCGGTCCAAGCTGTCGGTATCGATCACCAAACTCGAGCTCGCCGACGTCCCCGACGGCTCCGGGTCGGAGCTGGTGACGATCAGGGGGATCGCCTTCCGGGCCACCTACGAGCAGTACACGGTCACCTACGACGGGAGCTGCCTCGACATCTCCGACGCCAGCGATCCCTCCAACGACCAGCACTTCTGTCCCCGGGCGTCGGACCTGAACTCAGCCCTGTCCTCCCTGCCCGCCGCCGTCCAGCCCATCGTGAACGACCTCAAGAACCTGCATCCCAAGGAGGGTTTGGTGGCCCTCGAGGAGAACGGGCAGTGGTACTTCGACCCGGTGCGGACCGTCTTCACCGACCTCGACAACCTCCTCGGGGCGCTGTCGATCAAGGACATGAACGACATCGCCTCGTTGGTGAAGCAGGCCGAGTCGGGCACGCTGTCCTCGACCCTCGGCGGCTAGCTGTAGCGCCCGGACGTCAACGGTCGCGGACCGCCTCGACGTACAGGCGGGTGGTCGGGGACTCCCGCTCGTCGGGCGCCCGCCGGTCCGCCGACACGACCCGCAGCCCGGCCGCGGTGACGGCGTCGGTCAGCTCGTCGAGGTGGTAGAGCGTGGCCACGAAGGTCACCGGTGTGTCGAGGAAGGTGTCCCGCTCGACCTCGCCGTCGCCTTCGTGGACGGCCAGGAGCACCCGGCCGCCGGGACGCAGCACGTGGGCGGTCCGGGCCACGGTCATCCGCAACTCGGGCCGGCGCACGTGGATCAACGAGTAGAACGCGACCACGCCGGCTACCGAGCCCGGAGCGAGAGGGAGGCGGCGGAGATCCGCCACCGCCGCGGCCGTGAGCCGTCCCGCCGCCAGACCGGCCATGACCGGGCTGAGGTCGACGCCGATCACCGCACGACCCCGCTGGCCCAGAAAGGCTCCGATCTGGCCCGGTCCGCAGCCGAGGTCGACGACCGGGTCCCCGACCGCGCCCGCGAACGCCGTGAGCAGATCGCGGTCCCGCGGCTTCCATGCCAGCTCCTCGGCAAACCGGTCCTCGTACCGTCCCGCCACCCGGTCGTAGGTGGCCCGCAACTGGTCCCAACCCATCAGGACCGCTTCAGCAACCAGACCGTGAGCGGGGCGAACACGAGGATCAGGCCGGCGGTCCACAGGAGCGACGGGACGAGGTAGTAGGCGACCGAGTGGCCGAGCAGATGACGGGCGGCGCTGTCCCCGGTCAACAGGCGCGCCGTGTTGACCATCTGCGTCATCGGCTGATGGACCGCGAACGGCTGCATCCAGCCCGGCATGGTCGAGACCGGCACGTAGGCCGACGAGACGAAGCTCAGCGGGAACACGAGGAACGACAGGCCCTGCGCCGCCTGCGGGCTGCCCGCAGCCATTCCCATGGCGATGAACATCCAGACGAAGGCGAAGCCGTAGAGGATCGTCAGGCCCAGGGCCGCCAGCGCCCCGCCGACCGACCCCCCCGTGCGGAAGCCCACCCCGAAGCCCACCGCCGTCATGACGACCACTCCCCAGGCGACCAGGGCCGAGTCGGCGACGACGCGGCCGGTGATGATCGACAGAAGCCGGATCGGCAGGCTCCTGAGCCGGTCGAACAGGCCCCCCTGGCGGTCCTCGGCAACCCCGCTGGCGGCGGCCATGCCTTGGAACAGCACCCCGGTGACGACGAACCCGGGCACCAGGAAGTCGACGTAGTCGAGCGGGCCGATGTGGGCCACCGCCCCGCCGAACACGTAGCGGAAGATGAGGAGGAACAGGAGACCCTGGGCGGTGCCGGCCACGATCAGGGCGGGCGTCCGCACGAACTTCCTCACCGTGCGCGCCGCCACCTGGGCCGCGGCCACCAGGTAGGGCGCCCCGCGGTGGGTGACCGCGGAAGGCGTGGCGGTGAGCCCGGGCCGATCGAGTGACAGGTCCATCGTCATGCGGCTTCGTCCTCCGTCGGCTTTTGCGGGTCGGCACTGGTGGGGCGGCCGGTGAGGGCCAGGAACACCTCGTCGAGGGTGGGACGGCGCAGGCCGATGTCCTCGACGTCGTCGGCGGCCTCGTCGAGGGCCCGCACGACCACGGGAAGGAGATTGGCCCCCTGGGGCGCGGCGA
>DASUHN010000046.1 GCA_036273495.1 Acidimicrobiales bacterium
GCGCCCGCCCCGCCCAGCCCGGAGGAGGAGGCGCGTCGCGCCGAGCAGCAGCGCGAGGCGCGCCGCCAGGCCGCCCTCGAGGCCCAGCAGCGGGCGGCGCGCCAGGCCGAGCGGCCCGTCGCCGAGGCCCCTGCCGCCGCCGAGCCCGTGCCCGCGGCCAGCGACACCGAGGAGTAGAGGAGCGGAGATGGCCAACTTCACGGCCAAGGACGTACAGGCCCTACGGCAGACGACCGGGGCGGGAATGATGGACGCCAAGCGCGCCCTCGAGGAGTGCGACGGGGACGCCGAGGCCGCCGCCAAGTGGCTGCGCGAGAAGGGTCTCGCCAGCATGGCCAAGCGCGAGGGCCGGGAGAACGCCCAGGGCGCCGTGGCCGTCGACACCGTCGGGAACGCCTCGGCGGTCGTCGAGCTGAGGTGCGAGACCGATTTCGTGGCCAAGTCCGTCGACTTCGTCGAGCTGGTCGAGGACCTGGCGCACCGGGTGGCCGCCAAGGGGGAGGACGCGGTGGCCGAGCGCCGGGACGCGGTCGACGAGCTGAGGATCACCCTCAAGGAGAACATCGAGCTCGGCCGGGTGGCGCGCTTCGAGGCGGGGCCGGACTCGGTGATCGACGCCTACCTCCACGTGCAGAACGGCCGTGGCGTGAACGCGGTGCTGGTCGAGCTGGAGGGGGGGAGCAAGGAGCTGGCCCACGGCATCGCCCTGCACATCGCCTTCGCCCGCCCCACCTACCTCTCCCGCGAGGAGGTTCCCCCGGCTCAGGTCGACGAGGAGCGCCAGACCCTCGAGGCCATCAGCCGCAACGAGGGCAAGCCCGAGGCCGCCCTGCCCAAGATCGTGGAGGGACGGCTCAACGGGTGGTTCAAGGAGCGGACCCTGCTGGAGCAGGACTACGTCTCGGACGAGAAGCAGACGGTCGCGAAGGTGCTCGGTCCCGCCCGCATCAAGAGGTTCGTCCAGGTCGTAGTGGGCCAGTAGCGGTGCCACCCACCGGCGAGAAGCCGCGCTGGCAGCGCGTGATCCTCAAGCTGTCGGGCGAGGCCCTCGCCAGCTCGGCGTCGGACGAGACCATCGACGCCGACGTGGTCGAGCGGTTGGCCGGGGAGGTGGCGGCGGCCCGCGCCGATCTCGAGGTGGAGATCGCCGTGGTAGTGGGGGGAGGCAACATCTGGCGGGGGACGACGGGCGCCGGCTCGGGCCTGGACCGCGCCACGTCGGACTACATGGGGATGTTGGGCACCGCCATCAACGCCCTCGCCTTCCAGGACGCTCTCGAGCGCCACGGCCAGGCCACCCGGGTGCTGTCCGCCATCCAGATGGCGGAGGTGGCCGAGCCCTACATCCGGCGGCGGGCCATGCGGCACCTGGAAAAGGGGCGGGTGGTGGTCTTCGCCGCCGGCACGGGGAACCCGTTCTTCACGACCGACACGACCGCCGCCCTGCGGGCCGCCGAGATCGAGGCCCAGGGGATCCTCAAGGGGACCCACTCGGGCGTGGACGGGGTGTACAGCGCCGATCCCAAGCAGGATCCCACCGCCACCCGGTTCGACGAGATCGGGTTCATGGACGTGATCTCCCAGGACCTGCGGGTCATGGACCTCACCGCCATCACCCTGTGCCGGGACAACTCGGTTCCGATCCTGGTCTTCGACGTGATGACCGGGGGCAACATCATGCGGGCCCTGCGGGGGGAGCCGATCGGTACGCTGATCCGGTGATGGACGACGACTCGCTGGTGGGCGTGGCCATGGCCGAGGCCCGGGAGAAGATGGCCAGGGCCGTCTCCCACGCCCAGGAGGAGTTCGCCGCCGTGCGCACGGGGCGGGCGGCCCCGGCCCTGATCGAGCGGATCAAGGTCGACTACTACGGGACGGAGGTGCCCCTCCGCCAGATCGCCGGCTTCAACGTCCCCGAGGCCCGGCTCCTCGTCGTCACCCCGTACGACAAGGCGTCCATCAAGGCCATCGAGAAGGCCCTGCAGAACTCCGACCTCGGCATCAATCCCTCCAACGACGGCCAGGTGATCCGCCTGGCGTTCCCCCCGCTCACGGAGGAGCGCCGCAAGGACCTGGTGAAGGTGGTGCGCCACAAGGCCGAGGAGGCCCGGGTGGCGGTCCGCAACCTCCGCCGGGCCTCCCGGCACGACCTGGAGGGTCTCGAGAAGGAGGGCGAGATCTCCTCCGACGAGCTGGAGCGGGCGGAGAAGGAGCTGGAGCGCCTGACCCACGAGCAGGTGGCCGAGATCGATCGCGTGCTCCAGCACAAGGAGCAGGAGCTGCTCGAGGTCTAGAGCGCCGCCGAAGCGGCGCTGCCCACCAGGAGGCAGCTGTGGACTCAGACAACGAGGATCCGACGAGGGGGGGAGATCCCGAGGAGCCGGGCCCGGCCGAGGAGCCGCGCACCCGCACCGAGGGGGTCCGGATAATCGGGGCCGACGAGGCCGCCGCCGCCCTCGACTCGGGCCAGGCCGCCGGCCGGCGCCCCGAGGACGCCCCCCGGTACGGAGACGTTCCCGTCCCGCCGACCGCGGCCGCGTCGCCGCCGGCGGCGCGCTTCCCCCTGCCCGACGCCATGGACCCCGCCGAGGTGCCCCGGCCCCCCCTGGCCGGGGGCCCACGTGCGGGGGACCTGCCGCACTGGACGGAGCCGCCGACCGGAGAAGTGCCGGCCGTGCTGGCCGGGGCCGAGGTGGACGAGGACGACCTGTCGGCCTGGTCGGGCCTCAACCGTCCCGGCGCCCGGTGGCGGGACCACCCGCGGGACTGGGACGACGCCCACTTCGAGGACGCCGCCGACCTGGCGGCCATGGCGCCGTCCGAGGGGGACCCGGCGGAGGACTACTACGACCTGACCCGGACCGGGGCCGACCTCCCGGAGGACCGGGCCGACGAGGTCCCGGCCGAGCCGGCCGCTCCGCCTCCCCGGCGGCTGTGGCGGCGCCCCCCGACCCGCG
>DASUHN010000047.1 GCA_036273495.1 Acidimicrobiales bacterium
ATGAAGGCCAGCCAGGGCTTCGCGTCCCGGCTGTACGAGCAGTCGTCCTCCGAGTCGGCCGCCGCCGGCGCCTCCGGGGCGTCGGCCCCGGCGGACGACGAGGTCGTCGACGCCGAGATCGTCGACGAGAAGGGCGCATGACCGACTTCGACTTCTTCTTCCAGCACGGCTCCGGACAGTCGGCCGGAGAGGAGCCCGCACGGGAGCCGGTCCCCTCGGGGGGGCCGGCACCCGAAGAGCCGCGGGCATCCGACGCGCCCCCGGCCGCCAAGGAGGATCCGATGACGACACTGACGCGCGAGCGCGACGAGTACCTGGACATGGTGCGCCGGGTCCAGGCCGAGTTCGAGAACTACAAGAAGCGCGTCATGCGCCAGCAGACCGAGCACCTGGAGCGGGCGGCCGAGTCCCTCGTGGTCAAGCTGCTCCCCGCCCTGGACACGCTCGACCTGGCCCGGTCGCACCACGATCAGGACAGCGAGGCGGGGGCGGCCCTGGCCCAGGTGGCCTCGGCATGGAACGACGCCCTGGAGAAGGAGGGGCTGCAGAAGATCGACCCGCTCGGTCAGGCCTTCGACCCCAACGAGGCGGAGGCGGTGATGCACGAGCCCGCCGACGACGGCGGATCGGTGCACGAGGTCGTCGAGGTGCTCCGCCCCGGTTACCGGTGGCGGGGCCGGGTGCTGCGCCCGGCCATGGTGAAGGTGAAGGGCTAACACCCGCATGGCTCCACAGCGCGAGTGGTTCGAGAAGGACTACTACAAGGTCCTCGGTGTGCCGGAGGCGGCCACCGACAAGGAGATCACGCGCGCCTACCGCAAGCTGGCCAAGCAGTACCACCCCGACGCCAACCCGGGCGCGGAGGAGCGCTTCAAGGAGATCTCGGCCGCCTACGACGTGCTGGGTGACGCCGACAAGCGCAAGGAGTACGACGAGGTGCGCCGGTTGGGGCCGGTGGGCGCCGGCTTCGGCGGGGGCCAGGGCGGCGGGGCCGGGTTCGGCGGAAACTTCCGGGTGGACGATCTCGGTGACCTCCTGGGCGGGATCTTCGGCCGCCAGCGGGGCGGCACCACGCGCACCGGTCCCCGGCGGGGCGAGGACATCGAGGCCGAGCTGCATCTCTCGTTCGAGGAGGCGGTGGACGGCGTCACCACCGAGGTGAATGTCACCAGCGAGGCGCCGTGCACGACGTGCCACGGCTCGGGCGCGGCCCCCGGCAGCCAGCCGACGGTGTGCTCCGTCTGCGGCGGGCGCGGGGTGCGCGACGAGAACCAGGGGCTGTTCTCGTTCTCGCAGCCGTGCCCGGCCTGCGGTGGCAGCGGAGTCCGCATCGAGAAGCCGTGCCGCACGTGCAAGGGCAGCGGGGTGGAGCGCCGGGCGCGCCAGGTCAAGGTCCGCGTCCCCGCCGGTGTGGAGGAAGGCCAGCGCATCCGCCTCAAGGCACGCGGCACGCCCGGCCGCAACGGCGGTCCGCCCGGTGACCTGTACGTGACGGTGCGGGTGGCGGCCCACCGCCTGTTCGGGCGCAGGGCCCGGGACCTGACCCTGACCGTCCCGGTGACCTTTGCCGAGGCGGCGCTCGGCGCCGAGATCAAGGTGCCCACGCTCACCACCCCGGTCACCGTCCGCATCCCGGCCGGCACACCCTCGGGGCGCACCCTGCGGGTGAAGGGACGCGGCGTTCCGACCGGCAAGGGCACAGGTGACCTGCTGGTCACCGTCGAGGTGGCCGTGCCGCCGAAGCTCTCCGATCAGCAGCGGAAGGCGGTGGAGGCGCTGGCCCAGGCCACCGACCAGTCCCCCCGCACCTACCTCGGAGTGTGATGGCGATGGCCGAGACCAGGAAGCCGGACGACATGGGACGCGGCGACATGGGGCGCGGCGACATGGCGCTCTACGTCATCTCCGTGGCGGCCCAGCTGGCCGGGGTCCACCCCCAGACCCTGCGCATCTACGAGCGCAAGGGCCTGGTCGACCCGGCCCGGACCGAGGGCGGGAACCGGCGCTACAGCGACAACGACCTCGCCCGGCTGCGCCGCATCCAGGAGTTGACCAACGCCGGCCTCAACCTGGAAGGGGTGAGGTGGGTGATGGCGTTGGAGGAGGAGAACGAACGCCTGCGCCAGGCCCTGGCCCAGGCCCGCCTCGAGGCCCGGGAGGCCGTCGAGGCCACCCACAAGCGGTACCGCCGGGAGCTCGTGCCGCTGAGCCAGTTCCCGGCGCCGTACGGACGACGGTAGGAGACCCAGACAACGCCATGCCCATCGACCCGAGCAAGTGGACCCTCAAGACCCAGGAGGTCGTCAGCGCGGCCGTGACCGCGGCGCGCACGGCCAGCAACCCCGAGGTCATCCCCGAGCACCTCCTCTCGGCCATGCTCGGCCAGGAGGGCACGGTGGTGTTGCCGGTTCTCGACAAGCTGGGGGTGGCGCCGCTGTCCCTGCGCAACAAGGTGAACGACGCCCTGGCCAAGCTGTCGAAGGCCTACGGGTCGGAGGCGGAGATGGGCCGGAGGCTGCGCGACGTGCTCGAGGCCGCCGACGGCGCCCGCACCGAGCTCGGGGACGAATACGTGTCGGTGGAGCACCTGATGCTGGCGCTCCTGTCCGACAAGGCCGCCGCCGCCCTCATGGGCATCAAGCGGGACCAGCTCCTCGACGCCCTGCGCGAGGTGCGGGGCTCCCACCGGGTGACCTCGCAGAACCCCGAGGAGCAGTACCAGGCCCTGGAGCGCTACGGCCGCGACCTCACCGAGGAGGCCCGCAAGGGCAAGCTCGACCCGGTCATCGGCCGGGACGAGGAGATCCGCCGGGTGATCCAGGTGCTGTCCCGGCGCACCAAGAACAACCCGGTGCTGATCGGCGAGCCCGGGGTGGGCAAGACCGCCATCGTCGAGGGCCTGGCCCGCCGCATCGTCGAGGGGGACATCCCCGAGTCGCTGCGCAACAAGCGGCTGATCTCGCTCGACCTCGGAGCCATGGTGGCCGGCGCCAAGTACCGGGGGGAGTTCGAGGAGCGGCTCAAGGCCGTCCTCAAGGAGATCTCCGACGCCCAGGGTGAGGTCATCACCTTCATCGACGAGCTGCACACGATCGTGGGCGCCGGCGCGGCCGAGGGCGCCATGGACGCCGGCAACATGATCAAGCCCATGCTGGCGCGCGGTGAGCTGCGCATGGTCGGAGCCACCACGCTCGACGAGTACCGCAAGCGCATCGAGAAGGACGCCGCCCTGGAGCGGCGCTTCCAGCCGGTGTACGTGGACCAGCCGTCAGTCGAGGACACCATCGCCATCCTCCGCGGCCTCAAGGAGCGCTACGAGGTCCACCACGGCGTGCGCATACAGGACTCGGCCCTGGTCGCGGCGGCCATGCTGTCCGACCGCTACCTCACCGGGCGTTTCCTCCCCGACAAGGCCATCGACCTGGTCGACGAGGCCGCCAGCCGGCTGCGCATCGAGATCGACTCGCTGCCGACCGAGATCGACGTGGTCGAGCGCCGCCGCCGCCAGCTCGAGATCGAGCGGGTGGCACTGGCCAAGGAGACCGACAAGGCGTCCAAGGAGCGCCTGGCCGCCCTCGACGAGGAGCTGGCCAACCTGACCGAGCAGTCCGACGGCATGAAGGCGCACTGGCAGTCGGAGAAGGAGGCCATCACCGCCATCCGCTCCCTCAAGGAGGAGCTGGAGGGGGTACGGGGCGAGGCCGAGCGCTTCGAGCGCGACGGGGACCTGGCCAAGGCGGCCGAGATCCGCTACGGGCGGGTGCCCGACCTGGAGCGCCGCATCGACGACGCCACCAAGCGGCTGGCCGAGCTGCAGTCCGACCAGAAGATGCTGAAGGAGGAGGTCGACGAGGAGGACGTGGCCGAGGTCGTGAGCAAGTGGACCGGCATCCCGGTGTCCAAGCTCATGGAGGGCGAGGTCCAGAAGCTCATCCGCATGGAGGAGGTCCTCCACGAGCGCGTGATCGGCCAGGACGAGGCCGTCGACGCGGTGGCGAACGCCATCCGGCGGTCGCGCGCGGGGCTGTCCGACCCCGACCGCCCCATCGGCTCGTTCCTGTTCCTCGGCCCCACCGGTGTGGGCAAGACCGAGCTGGCCCGGTCCCTGGCCAACTTCCTTTTCGACGACGACCGGGCCATGGTCCGCATCGACATGGGCGAGTACCAGG
>DASUHN010000048.1 GCA_036273495.1 Acidimicrobiales bacterium
GTCCCGGGGGGGCGGGGGGCCTGGGTCGTCGGCGGCGCCGTGGAGGGGGAGGCGGAGCCGGACGGCGGCCCGGGGGGCTGGGCCGTCGTGGTGGTCGTCGCCGCGGTCGGAGGGGGCGCGGTCCCGGCGGCCAGGGAAGCGGGGGCGCGGGATGGGGTGCCCCCGACCAGGCGGCCGATGCCGGCCGCCAGACCGGCCGCCACCGCCCCGGCCGCACCGAGGGCCGCGGTGGCCCCGGCCCGGAGGAGCAGGGTCCGGCGCTCCATGTCGGCACCGGTACCGGCGGAGGCGGCACCGGTGCCGCGACCGGCCCGGCCGGCGAGGAGGGCGTCGGCCGAGAACGGTCCCGGCCCGGCCACGAGCAGGGGCGTCCACGCGAACAGGAACACGATGTCGGATCCCGTGTAGTACGGGCTCGAGTGGAAGCTCACCGACAGGAACAGTCCGAGGGATATCAGCAGGCCTCCCACCGCCGCCACCCGGGCGTGCAGCCCGGCCAGGGTGCCGAGGCCGACGGCCAGCTCCCCCAGGGCCAGCAGCACCCCGACGAGAACGGCCACGTGGCCCAGGGCGGTCAGGACCGGATGGATCGGGCTGTGGCGCGCCGCACCCAACAGCTGCGACTGGATCGAGATCGGGCTCGACGAGCGGAAGAAGTCGGGGTTGGCCAGCTTCTGGAGCCCGGCGAAGGCGAAGGTCACGCCCAGGAACACGCGAAGCGGTACCAGGGCCCAGTTGCGCGTCACGAGCAGGATCTTGTCGTACCCGGAGGCTCCGGCTCGGTCACCCCGGTATGGGCTGCGGTCTCCGGGGGCGCCTGATACGTTCGCCGTCATGGCCGAGGTCAGGGTTCTGGTGGGCACCCGGAAGGGCGCGTTCGTGATCACCGCCGACGGCGCCAGGCGGGACTGGAGCATCGCCGGCCCGCACTTCGCGGGGTGGGAGATCTACCACGTGAAGGGCTCGCCGGCCGCTCCCGACCGGCTGTACGCGTCGCAGTCGACGGGGTGGTTCGGCCAGGTCGTGCAGCGCTCCGACGACGGTGGGGTGACGTGGGCGCCGGTGGGCAACGAGTTCCGCTACGACGGGGTGCCCGGGACCCATCAGTGGTACGACGGGACGCCGCACCCGTGGGAGTTTGCCCGGGTGTGGCACCTGGAGCCCGACCTGGCCGACCCCGACACGGTGTACGCCGGGGTCGAGGACGCCGCCCTGTTCCGGTCGGGCGACGGAGGCCAGACCTGGCAGGAGCTGAGCGGGCTGCGGGGCCACGGCTCGGGCCCGGCCTGGCAGCCCGGAGCGGGAGGGATGTGCCTGCACACCGTGGTGCTGGATCCCCGGCGCCAGGGCCGGATGTTCGCCGCCATCTCCGCCGCCGGGGTGTTCCGCAGCGACGACGACGGTGAGTCCTGGCGGCCGGCCAACCGCGGGCTCCACTCCGAGGGCATACCCGACGCGGAAGCCGAGGTGGGCCACTGCGTGCACCGCATCGCCCTGCACCCGTCGCGTCCCGACGTGCTGTTCATGCAGAAGCACTGGGACGTCATGCGCAGTGACGACGGCGGGGACTCCTGGCACGAGATCAGCGGGAACCTGCCGAGCGACTTCGGGTTCCCGATCGACGTCCACTCGCATGAGCCGGACACGGTCTACGTCGTTCCGATCAAGAGCGACTCCGAGCACTACCCGCCCGACGGCAGGCTGCGGGTGTACCGCAGCCGCACCGGCGGCAACGAATGGGAGCCGCTGACCACCGGGCTCCCGCAGAGCCACTGCTACGTGAACGTGCTGCGCGACTCCATGGCCGTCGACGGTCTCGACCGGTGCGGCGTCTACTTCGGCACCACGGGCGGACAGGTCTATGCGTCGGCGGACGAGGGGGACAGCTGGACGGCCATCGCCCGCGACCTGCCGGCGGTGCTGTCGGTCGAGGTGCAGACCCTGCCGTGACCGGGCAGCAGGTGATCCACCTGCGGCTTCCCGGCCACCTGCGGGTCCTGGCCGGCATCGACGGGCAGGTGCAGCTGGACGTGGTGGGCGCGGTCACGCAGGCGACGGTGCTCGACGCCCTCGAAGCCCGCTACCCCGTGCTGTGCGGGACCATCCGGGACCGCGCCACCGGGAGGCGCCGGCCCTTCGTGCGGTTCTTCGCATGCGAGGAGGACCTCTCCCACGAGCCGCCCGACGCCCCGCTCCCGGACAAGGTGGTGGCCGGCGCCGAGCCCTTCTGCGTGGTCGGCGCCATGGCGGGGGGCTGACGGGCGGGGACAGATAGCCGACGCCCCATCCGGCCCGGCCTACCCCAGCAGCAGCCCGGCGGCCACGGCCGCGCCCAGCTCGCGGCAGGCGTCGAGATCGGCCGCGGTGGGGGCGCCGATGACGCTGACCGGCTGCTGGACCCGGCGCCACTGCAGGCCCGTCGTGATCGCCTCCACGCCTCGCACCGCCCCGGTGGTGTCGCTGTTGCCGTGGACGTAGAGGGCGTAGGGCCGCCGGACCGTCTCCTCGAGGCACGGGTAGTAGATCTGGTCGAAGAAGTGCTTGAGGGCCCCGGACATGTAACCGATGTTGGCCGGCGTGCCCAGCAGGTAGCCGTCGGCCTCCATGACGTCGACGGCCGTCGCCGCCAGGGCGGCGCGCCCCACCACCTCCACCTCGGCGAGGGCGGGATCTCCGGCCCCCTCCATCACCGCCTCGAACAGCGAGTGCAGGGTGGGGGACGCGGTGTGATGGACGATCAGCAGCCGCGGCACCGCGCCGTTCCCGGGTCGCGGGTCAGGAAGCGAGCTTGGTGAGCTCCGCCATCCCCGCCTCGATGCCGCCGGCCAGGACCTCGATGTCCGGGGCGCCGTCGTAGTCCCCGGTGATCCCGAAGGTGACCAGGCCGTCGTAGGAGAAGATGGCCACTCCCACCCTGACCTGGCTCGCCAGAGGCACGTACGGATAGGCGCGGAGCAGGCGCCGGCCCGCGACGTACAGCGTCAGCTGCGGGCCGGGCACGTTGGTCGTGACCGTGTTGACGTTGCGCTGGGCGGCCCGGCTGGCGATGCGTGTGCCGAGCGCCAGCAGCACCGGGGGGGCAAAGCCGGTCAGCGACGTCATCGCCTCCGCCGCCACCGCCTGGTTCGACTCCTTGAGGGCGCTCATCTGCGCCGTCACGGCGTGCAGGCGCTCGACCGGATCCGACAGGCCGATCGGCAGCTCGGCGAACATGGCCGAGACCTTGTTGTCGAAGGTGCCGTCGCCGACCGCCCGGCCACTGGCGTCCCGGGCCCGCACCGACACCGGCACCAGGGTCCGCAGCACCCGGTCGACCGGCTCCCCCCGGGCCTCGAGCAGGTCGCGGAAGCCGCGGGTGATGGCTGTCAGCACGACGTCGTTGAACGATCCGCCGAGGGTCTTGCGGACCCGCTTGATGTCGTCGACGCTGGCGCTGGCCCACGCGTAGCGGCGGTGGGGGCCGAGGGGGCCGTTCAGGCTGGACGGCGGGGTCGGGCGCACGAGGCCGCGCAGGGTCGCCAGCCCACCCACGACCTCGGCGGCGGCCCGGAGGGCCTGGCGCGGGACCCGGGTGGTGGCCCGCACGGCGCGCATCTGCTCGTAGGGGCTGAGCGCCATGTCCCGTAGCGCCCCCACGAGGAGGTCGCGGTCCGATGGCGGGGTCTCGGCGTGCCAGTCGTCGGGGAGCGGGGCCGAGGGCTCGGGCGAGGCGTCCATGACCACCGCCAGGAGGTCGACTCCCGAGACCCCGTCGACCATGGCGTGGTGGGTCTTGGCGAGCATGGCCCAGTGGTCGTCCTCCAGGCCCTCGACGACCCAGACCTCCCACAGAGGCTTGTCCCGGTCGAGGGGTTGGGACATCACCCGGCCCACCAGGCGGCGCAGCTCGGAGTCCCCGCCCGGCGCGGGCAGGGCGGTGTGGCGCACGTGGTAGTCGATGTTGAAGTGGGGGTCGTCGACCCACAGCGGCCGGCCGAGGTGGAACGGAACGTTCCGGACCACCTGCCGGTAGCGGGGGACGAGAGGGAGCTTGCCGGCGATCATGTCCGCCACCGCCCGCTGCCCGGGGGACGGCCCCTCGAAGATCCCGATCGAGGCGATGTGCATGTGGTGCACGCTGTTCTCGATGTGCAGGAACGAGGCGTCCAACGGGCTCAGCCGGTCGGGGGTCATCCGGTTTTCCTCTCCTCGGGCATCCCTTGCTACACCTCAGGTCGGGGTGCCGTCGAGAGGCTCCTCCGTCCCGCCGGAGAGGGTCCGGCGGAAGAAGGCGCGAGCTGTCGGTTGGGTCCAGTCGTCGTTGTCCTGCCCGTGACCGGCGGCGCCGTCGATGTCCCACTCCATCATGCAGTCCATCGACGCCAGGTTGGGGTTGATCTGGATGCCGAAGGCGTTGAGCGCCCGCCCCTCGGCGTGGAGATCCCGGCCGTGCTCGTCGCGGGCGTCGATCACGACCCGGCGTTGGTAGGCGGTCGTCGGGTCGCGCTCGGCGACCGTTCTGCGGCCCTCGACGAGCTTGCCCCACTGGCCGTCGCGCATGAGGTGGCCGTGGATGAGCGCATCGTGGTCGTGCATGTAGATGCTCTGGAACCCGCATCCCTCGTCGACGGCGCCGTAGCTGTAGCCCACGTGACCGTGCCCGGTCCCGAACTGGCTGCGCACCCCCCAGGAGCGGTCGCGCATGCCGAAGCAGTCGACCGGGATCTCCTCACCCCGCAGCACGATCCTTCCCGTGAACCGACCGGGTTGGTCGAGGTGGCCCTGGCCCAGGTAGTTGGGCGGGGCCACCGCCGTGTAGGTGAGCTCGACGCTGAGCTCGTCCCCGTCGGGGTCCTCGTAGCGGACCTCGTAGACCCGCTGGTCCTCGACGCACCGGTACCGGATGCCGTTGGCCAGGGTGATGTCCGAGAGGGGCTGGTCGGGCATCGGCAGGTGCCAGAAGTTCTTGGCGTACTGGACGTTCCAGAGCTGGTCCCCGCTGTCGTCCCACACGTAGGCGGCCCCGGCGCACACCTTCAGGTTGGGCCGGAAGAACGGGTACAGCTGGCCGGACAGGCGCCGTTCCGGCACGCCGAAGCTGAACCAGCACGTCTCGGACCACTCGGGGTCGTCGGTGGTGGGCGGGTGGAACTCGTCGTCGGGATGGCTCACGGCCGCCACGATCGCACGCTCAGCCGCCGGGTGACACCAGCCCGTGGTCGAAGGCCCAGACAATGGCCGCCGCCCGGTCCCGCAGCCCCAGCTTGGTGAGGATGTGGCCGAGATGGGTCTTCACCGTCACCTCGGAGATGTACAGCTCGCCCGCCACCTCCGAGTTCGACCGCCCCCTGGCCACCAGCTGGAGCACATCCTTCTCGCGGCGGGTGAGGGCGTCCACCGCCGGGCCGGGGGTGCCCGGACCCGCCCCCTTGTAGGCGGCCAGCACCCGTCCCGCCACCACCGGGTCGATCCATGACCCGCCCGCCGCCACCGCCCGGATGGCCCGCTCCAGGTCGTCCCCGGCCGCCTCTTTCAGCTGGAAACCGTCGGCGCCGGCGCGCAGGGCCGCCGACAGGACCTCGTCGTCGTCGTAGGTGGTGAGGACGAGCACGGGGACGGGACGGTCCGAGGCCTTGAGCGCCCGGGTGGCCTCGGGCCCTCCCACCCGCCTCATCCGGGCGTCCATCACGACCACGTCAGGCCCGGTGGAGGCGACGGCCGCCGCCACCTGGTCCCCGTCGTCGCACTCACCGACGACCTGGAAGCCGCGCCGGGGCCGGAGGATGCGCCGGATGCCGGCCCGGATCAGCTCCTGGTCGTCGACCAGCAGCACCCGGATGACCTCGGTCACCCGTTCTCCAACGGGAGCTCGGCGGTCACCTGCCACGCCGGACCGGCCGGGCCGGCCGCGGCGCGGCCCCCCGCGACACCGGCCCGCTGTCTCATCCCCGGTACGCCCATCCCCTCGCGGGCCGACGACCAGCCGGCGGGGAGGGGGTTCTCGACGGCGATCCGCAGGAGCCCCGCCGCGGAGAGCACCTCCACCGCGACGGGCTGGCCTCCGGCGTGGCGGGCGGCGTTGGCCAGCGCCTCCTGCACGATCCGGTACGCCGCCAGGCCGGTCGTGGCGCTGACCGCCGCCCCGTCGAGGTCGAAGCGCAGCCGGACGTCCAGGCCGGCCGAGGAGTAGCCGTCGACCAGGCCCGGCACGTCGGTGACGCCGGGCGGGGCCCCACCCCGGCCCTCTCCGGTGGCGGCCCCGCCCCCGAGGAGGCCAACGGCCCCCCGGATGTCGGCCATCGCCTCGCGACCCGCCTTCTCCGCCTGGGTCAAGGCGTCCAACGCCTCGCTCGTCTCCCCGTCCTGCAGGGCCAGCCGGGCGCCGCTCAAGTGCAGGACGGTGACGGCCAGGGTGTGGGCCACCAGGTCGTGGATCTCTCCGGCGATCCGCCGGCGCTCGTCGGCCGCCGCCCGCTCGCCGAGGTCGGCCTGGGCCGCCCGCAGCTGCTCCAGCAGCGACAGCTGCCAGCGGTAGCCGAAGCCGAAGAACCACGCCGCCGCCACGGCGAAGGACCAGATCACCGCCCCCCCGCCGTACCGCCCCCCCGCCTCGAGGGCACCGACCGGCGCGCAGCAGAGGACCGCCACCGGCAGGGAGACCGCCCGGGGCTGGGCCGTCGCCATCGTCCCGGCCAGGAACACGAAGAAGAACGGGGCGAAGTCGTTGTTGAGCGGCTGCCACAGCAGGGCGGTGACGGCGGCGAGCACCACGGCGACCCAGACCGGCCAGGGAACCCGGACCCAGAAGTGGTTGACGACCCACGGGGCGGCGGCCAGCACCACCAGGAGGGTGGCGATGCGGGGATGGATGAACGCCGAGCGCTGCCAGCCCACCGCCACGAACAGGGCCAGCGCTCCCCCGAGGGAGATGACGCTCTCCCACCGCGACGCCTGGACGTCGTCCGGGGGGGTCAGCGGCATCCTCACCAGGTTAAGGAGGGGGCGGTGGGGGAGGCATCGTGCGGCGGTACCTTCGCCCGTCATACCGGAGTATGAGCCCGGACCGTGCCGGGGGACGATGCGCCCGGACGGTACGGGACCGCACAATGCGGTCATGGCCGTGTCCGCCCGTCCCGCCGCTTCCCCGGAGCCCGCCGCCCGCCCCACCCCGTCGCCGCCCGCCGCAGGCGACCCGGCGCCCGTCGTCGTACGGGCCCGCGGCCTGCGGATGTCCTACGGGCCCCGTGAGGTCCTCCGGGGGGTGGACCTGGAGGTGCGGCGCGGCGAGATCTTCGCCTTCCTCGGCCCCAACGGCGCCGGCAAGACCACGACCGTCGAGATCCTGGAGGGCTACCGGCGCCCGGCCGCGGGCCAGGTCGAGGTGCTCGGGGCCGACCCGCTCACCGCCGACGGGCACTGGCGGAGCCGGGTCGGCGTGGTGCTCCAGTCGTGCCCGCCCGAGCCCCTCCTGACGGTGGCCGAGACCCTGCACCTGTACGCCGGCTTCTACGACCGCCCGCTGCCTGTCGACCAGGTCCTGGCCCTGGTCGGGCTGACCGGGCACGCCGGCATCCGCACCGAGCGCCTGTCCGGGGGCCAGCAGCGCCGCCTCGACGTGGCCCTGGCGCTGGTCGGCGATCCCGAGCTGATCTTCCTCGACGAGCCGACCACCGGCTTCGACCCCGCCGCCCGGCGGGCGGCGTGGGAGGTGGTCTCGGGCCTGCGCAGCCTCGGCAAGACCATCTTCCTCACGACCCACTATCTCGAGGAGGCCGATGCCCTGGCCGACCGCATCGCCGTGATCGTCGACGGCCGCATCGTGGCCGAGGGCACGCCCGCCTCTCTCGGCGGGCGGGACGCCGCCGCCTCCCGGATCGGCTTCCGCGCCCCGATCGACTCGCCCCGGTCGCTCCCGCCCCGGTGGCGGCGCCGGGCCCAGGTGGCGGGGGGGCGGGTGGAGCTGCTGAGCGAGGACCCCCTGGTCCACCTGGCCGAGCTGGCGGCGTGGGCGGCCACGGCGGGGGTCGAGGTGAGCGAGCTCAGCGTCCGCCAGCCCACCCTCGAGGACGTGTACCTGCGGCTGACCGCCGGGACGGGGGAGGTCTCCTGATGACCCTGTCCCTCCTCCGCCACCAGCTGCGCTACGACCTCACCGTCCAGCTGCGCGACCGCCAGTCGCGCGTCTTCACCATCGGGCTGCCGATCATGATGGTCGTGCTGTTCGCGTCGATCTTCGGCAACAGCTGGGTGATCGAGAACGGTGCGTCGCTCCGGCAGTCGACCTACTACGTGGCCAACTTCGCCGCCTTCGCCGTCATCGACTCGGCGTTCATGAGCCTGGCCATCGTCCTGGTCTCGCAGCGCGAGCTCGGAATCCTGAAGCGCCGGCGCGCCACCCCTGAGCCGCCGTGGGTGCTCCTCTTGAGCCGGGCGCTGACGGCGGCGGTCATCGCCGTGGTCATGGCCACCATCCTGTTGGCGTTCGGGCGCTTCGCCTACGGGGCCTCGGTGCCGGCGCGCATGCTCCCCACCCTGGCGCTGGCCATCGTCGTCGGCACCGTGTCGATGTGCGCCCTCGGCTTTGCCGCCTCGACGGTCGTTCGGCGGGTCGAGTCGGCCCAGCCGGTCGTGATGGCGGTCACCCTGCCGCTGTTCTTCGCCTCCGGGGTGTTCATCCCGTGGCAGCTGATCCCGCACTGGTTGCGGGCCGTGGCCGTGGTGGCGCCGGTACGCCACCTGGCCGAGGCGGTCC
>DASUHN010000049.1 GCA_036273495.1 Acidimicrobiales bacterium
CGACTTCTGGCTGGGCCCGCCCGAGCAGGCGAAGATGAGGAAGGTCCTCGAGACCGGCATCAATCTCGGCATTCAGGACCTCGTGAAGGCTCTGAACACCTCCGGCATACGCCAGGAGCTCGAGGCGCAGGCCAAGATGTACCCGTCGGCGCAGATGCAATGGCACGGGTTCCTGGTCCGGGAGCGCTACTTCAAGATGCTGGCGCAGGGCAGCACGCCTCAGGACGCCTTGAACATGGCATGGAACCTTGCCCAGACGCTGTCCTCCACCGAGGGCGCTCCCGTCGCTCAACCGCAGGCCGGAGGCCAGGAGCAGGAGCAGCCCGCCCCGACGCGCCGATCGGGCATCGGTGGGTTTGCCGACCGTCTGCTGCGCCGCATCCGGCCGTGACGGCGCTAGAGACGTGGGCCGTAGAGGACTCGAACCTCTGACCTCGCGCGTGTGAAGCGCGCGCTCTAACCAACTGAGCTAACGGCCCTGATCGGCAGAGATCCTACCGCCCGCCCCAGTTCAGCTGTCGACGGGGGCCCGGCGGTCGAGGTCCAGGGCCTCCTCGAGGGCGGCGGCGGCGCGGAGGACGACCAGATCGCCGTGCTGGGGCCCGACGATCTGCAGGCCCACCGGGAGGCCCGTGGAGGTGAAACCGCAGCACACGGTGGCGGCGGGCGATCGGGTCATGTTGAACGGGTAGGTGAAGCGCACCCAGTTGGGGTCGGGTTTGCCGTTCACCGTCCCGTAGCCGCCGGACACCGGCGGCGCCGCCGCCATGGTCGGGGTGATCAGCAGGCGGTGGCGGTGGAACAGCTCGACCAGACGGAGGTTCAGCTCGTGGCAACGGTCCTCGGCGCGCACCAGGTCGACCACGCCGAGCGACGACGCCCCGTGCTCGACGACCTGGACGAGATCGGGATCGACCCGAGCCCACGCGTCGGTGCCCCGGTGCTTCTCGAGGGTGCGCAGGTTGTAGGCGGTGGTCATGGTCAGCCACGCCCCGACCGGGTCCTCGGGGAACACGGTCTCGATCTCGGTGACGTCGGCGCCCAGATCGGCGATGACCCTCACAGCGCGCTCGCACAGCTCGCGCACCTCACCGTCGACGACCGCGTAACCGAGGGTCGGGGACCAGGCCACGCGGGACGGGAAGTGGGGAGACTGGATGGCGCCCAGCCACGACGGCTCGGGCATCGGCAGCGAGCGCATGTCGGTCGGGTCGGGCCCGATGACGGCGTCCAGCACGAGGGCCAGGTCGGCGACCGTACGCGTCATGGGCCCCCGGGTCGAGAGGTGGTGCCAGTCGGGGGCGTGGTCCCCGCCTGACGGCACCCGCCCGAGGGAGGGCTTGAAGCCGGACAGCCCGCATGCCGAGGACGGGATGCGGATCGACCCGCCTCCATCCGATCCGGTGGCCAGCGGCACCATGCCCGCCGCCAGGGCGGCGGCGCTTCCTCCCGACGACCCACCCGGGCTGTGGTCGGTGTGCCAGGGGTTGCGGGTGGCGCCGAAGGTCACGTTGACCGTGTCGGCCTTCCACCCCAGCTCGGGGGTGTTGGTCTTGCCCACGACCACACAGCCGGCGGCCCGCAGCCGCTCGACCAGCACCGAGTCGGCCTTGGCCGGCCCGGCGCCGGCGAACAGCGCCGATCCCTTCGTCGTCGGCATCCCCACGACGTCCTCGAGGTCCTTGACCGCCAGCGGGACCCCGGCCAGCTCCCCCACGTCGTCCCCGGCCGCCAGGCGGCGGTCGATCCCGTCGGCGGCCGCCAGGGCCCCCTCCGGATCCACGTGGACGAAGGCGTTGATCCGCTCGTTGAGCTCCTCGATGCGGTCGAGGGCGCCGGTGACGACCTCCCGCGCCGACAGCTCGCGGGCCCGCACCCTGCCGGCCAGGCCCGCCACGGTCTCCCCCCGGAAGTCCATGGCGAGGGAGCATAAGACGGGTTCGACAGGGGTGCCGCCCGTCATCCACGATCCGACCCATGATCGACGGCGCCGACCTGAACCACATCGCCGTGGCGGCGGAGCGGCGGGCCGAGCTGGCCGAGCGCTACGTGCGCGACCTGGGCGGGCGCCAGGGCCCGGAGGGACCGTCGCCGGGGTTCTTCTGGTCCCAGGTCCGGTACTCCAACGGAATGGTGCTCGAGATGCTCGAGCCCCGGAACCCGGACGAGAACGACTTCCTCCGGCGCTTCCTGGACCGGAACGGTCCCGGGCCCCACCACCTGACCTTCACGGTGCCCGACTTCTCCGTGGCCCTGGACGCGGCCCGGGAGGCCGGGTACGAGCCGGTCGGGGTGAACGACAGCGACCCCCACTGGAAGGAGGCGTTCCTCCATCCAAGGGACGCGGCCGGCATCGTCGTGCAGCTGGCGCAGTCCCACGAGGACGGCGGCGGGGACGACGGACCGGGGGGAGCCGGGTCCGACACGTCCCTCGTGTACGTGTGCCACGCCGTGCGCCACCTCCACGAGGGCATCCACCTGTTCGAGGAGCTCCTGGGGGGCCGGCGGCTCGACGAGGGGGTCACCGACGACCACCGCTTCCTCGACTACGCCTGGCCCGGGCCGGGCCGCATCCGTCTGATCGCCCCGACGGTTGCAGGTCCGGTCGACACCTGGCTCGGGAGCCGGCCGGGGCGGGTCCACCACGTGGCGTTCGAGATGCAGGACCCGGCCGGGGCGCAGGCCGCCACTCCCCGCGGCGACATCTGGCACGTCGAGCCCACCGCCAACCTCGGCACCCGGCTCATCCTCCTCGGTCGTCGCGGCTGATGGAGCGGCGGCGCTCGTGGTGGGGTTGGGGCTGGGAGGGACAGGGGCCCGACCGCGCCCAGAAGGAGGCCATCGCCGCCGGCCTGGCCGCCCGCTTCGGCGGCGAGGTGAAGGTGGCCGAGCCCGCCCGCCTCGAGGACCTCGACCTCCCCGCGCCGCGCGTCGAGATCCCCCGCACCCTCGCCCACTGCGTCTCCGACTCGGTCTACGACCGCGCCGGCCACACCTACGGCAAGGCGTACCGCGACGTGGTCCGCGCCTTCCAGGGCCGGCTCGACCATCCCCCGGACCTGGTCGCGTTCCCCGCCGACGAGGGGGAGGTCACCTCTCTCCTCGACTGGGCCTCCTCCACCCACACGGCGGTGGTCCCCTACGGCGGCGGCTCGTCGGTGGTGGGTGGGGTGGAGTGCGCCGGCGACGGCTTCGCCGGCGTGGTGTCGATGGACCTGAGCCGGCTCGACCAGGTGGTCGAGGTGGACGAGGTCTCGCGCGCGGCGCGCATCCAGGCGGGCACGTACGGGCCGGCGCTGGAGGAGCAGCTTCGCCCCCCGGGGCTCACCCTCCGACACTTCCCGCAGTCGTTCGAGTTCTCCACCCTGGGCGGCTGGCTGGCCACGCGCTCGGGCGGGCACTACGCCACCGTGCGCACGCACATCGACGACTTCGTCGAGTCGATGCGGGTGGTGACGCCGGCGGGCGTGGTCCAGTCGCGGCGGCTGCCGGGCTCGGGCGCCGGTCCCTCCCCGGACCGGATGTTCCTCGGGTCCGAGGGCACCCTGGGCGTGATCACCGAGGCGTGGATGCGCCTGCAGGACCGGCCCCGCTGGCGCGCCTCGGCCGGCGTGCGGTTCGCCTCCTACGAGGCGGCGGTGCAGGCGACGCGCCAGGTGGCGCAGTCCGGCCTCGATCCCGCCAACTGCCGCCTGCTCGACGTCGAGGAGGCCGCCCTGTCGGCCGGCTCCGGCGGCGGGGTGAGCGTGCTCGTGCTCGGCTTCGAGTCGGCCGACCATCCCGTCGAGGGGGCCCTGGCCCGGGCGCTCGAGATCTGCTCCGGGCACGGCGGGGAGGCGCCCGAGGGGGTGCGAGCCAGCGGGCCCGCGGGCGAGGGCGGGGCCAGCGCCGGGAGCGGCGGCGGCGACCGGGACGGGGCCGTCGGCACGTGGCGCAACTCGTTCATCCGGGCCCCGTACACCCGCGACGCCCTCGTGGCGATGTCGGTGATCGTGGACACGTTCGAGACGGCGTGCACCTGGGACGGCTTCGGGGCGCTGCACGCCGGGGTGACCGGCACCGTCACCCGGGCCCTGGAGGAGATCTGCGGGGCGGGGTGGGTCACCTGCCGCTTCACCCACGTGTACCCGGACGGGCCGGCGCCGTATTTCAGCGTGTTCGCCCCCGGGCGGCCCGGATCCGAGGTCAGTCAGTGGGACGAGATCAAGGCGGCGGCGGCGGAGGCGGTGCTGGCCCACGGCGGGACGATCACCCACCACCACGCCGTGGGGCGGGACCACCGGCCGTGGTACGACCGGCAGCGCCCGGAGCTGTTTGCCGGGGCCCTGCGGGCGGCCAAGGACGTCCTCGACCCGGCCGGGATCCTCAACCCCGGGGTCCTCATGGACCCCCGGTAGCTTTGGCGACCGTGTCCGAGGAGGAGCCCACCAACCCGGAGACGGCGCCGGCGGCGCCGACACCCGCGCCGGGGGGCGCCGGGGCCAGGGGCCTGTTCCGCAGGGACATGGAGCGCCAGGAGCAGCTCCTGTCGTTCGCGGCGGCGGGCCTGGCGGTGGTGCTGGGGATCGTCGGGGCGCTGACCTACAAGGCCCCGGCCGCGGGGTCGCATGCCGCCAAGACCGTCTCCCCCGCCCTCCTCGTGGGCCTGGCCTGCGGGTTCGGGCTGGCCCTGTGGCTGGCGGCCCGTCACGGCAGCCGGGTGCTGACGGCCCTGGTGTCGATGGCCCTGTTCCTCACCGCCTTCAGCGGCACGGTCCTGGGCTTCCCCTTCGTGGGCCTGGGTGGCTGGCTCCTCATCAAGAACTCCCGGTCTGTGCGCGAGCAGCGCCAGGCCGCCAAGGGCCAGGCCGCGGCCTCGGGCCGGGGCGGCGGCCGGGGCCGCACCGGGGGCTCCGGTGGGTCCTCCGGCGGCGGGGGGTCGCCGCGGGCGCAGCGCGAGACCCGCGCCGAGCGGCGGACCCGGCAGGCGGCGGAGGCGGAGGCGGCCAGGCGGATCGAGGCCAACAAGCGCTACACCCCCCCGGCCCCCCGCCGCCGGCGCCCGGGCCGTTGAGCGACCCGGTCTCGATCCGGGAGTCCCTGGCCGGCCGGCGCATCGGGGTGACCGGGGCCACCGGCTTCCTCGGGACGGCGCTGGTGGAGCGCCTGCTGCGCTGTGTGCCCGACTGCCAGGTGGCGGTCCTGGTCCGGCCCGGACGCCGGGGCGCCGAGGACCGGGTGCGGCGCGAGATCGTCCGCAACGACTGCTTCGACCGCCTCCGCCGGGAGTGGGGGGACCGCTTCGACGCCGAGACGGGCGCCCGCCTCCTGGTCATGGCCGGCGACGTGGGCCAGGACGGGCTGGGCCTGGACGACGCCGGGCGGGACCTGCTGGCCGGCTGCGCCACGGTGGTGCACTCCGCCGCCAGCGTGAGCTTCGACGCCCCCCTCGACGCCGCCGTGGAGGTGAACCTGCTCGGCGGGTCCCGGCTGGCCGAGGCGATGGCGGGCGCCGGGCGCGACGGCGCCGACGGTCCCGCCCACCTGGTGGCGGTGTCGACCGCCTACGTCGCCGGCGCCCGCCGGGGCGACGCGCCCGAGGCGCTGCTGTCGGACACCCCGTTCTCCGCCGACGTCCCCTGGCGGGACGAGGTGGCCGCCGCCCGCCGGGTGCGGGCCGACGCCGAAGCGGCCAGCCGGGAGCCCGACCAGCTGGGCCAGTTCCACAGGCAGGCCCGCCACGAGCTGGGGGCGGCCGGGACGCCGCTGCTGTCGGAGCGGGCCGAGAAGCTGCGGGAGGAGTGGGTGAGCCGGGCCCTGGTCGACGCCGGCCGGGCCCGGGCCCAGTCCCTCGGCTGGCCCGACGCCTACGCCTACACCAAGGCCCTCGGGGAGCGGGCCCTCCTCGAGAACCGGGGCCTGGTGCCGTTGACGATCGTGCGCCCGTCGATCATCGAGTCGGCGGCGGCCGAGCCCCGCCCGGGGTGGATCCGGGGCTTCCGGATGGCGGAGCCGGTGATCATCTCCTACGCCCGGGGCCTGCTCCAGTCCTTCCCCGGGATCCCCGAAGGGGTCATCGACGTGATCCCGGTGGACTTCGTCGTGGCCGCCATCCTGGCGGTGGTGGCCGCCGGCCCCGACCCGGACGGGCCCTCCGTGTACCAGGTCGCCTCCGGCTCGGTGAACCCGCTGCGCTACCGCCGCCTGGTCGACCTGGTGACGGCGTACTTCCGGGAGAACCCGCTCTACGACGCCGACGGCCAGCCCATCGTGACCCCGGAGTGGTCGTTCCCCGGGCGGGGCAAGGTGCAGCGCCAGCTCCAGCGCGCCGACCGCCTCCTCACCACCGCCGAGAAGGCCACCCGCTCGCTGCCGATGCGGGGGCGCCAGGCGGAGTGGACGGCCCGCCTGGAGGAGCGCCGCAACCTGGTGGGCCGCGCCCTCGGGTACGTCGAGCTGTACGGCGCCTACACCGAGACCGAGGCCCGCTTCCGCGTCGACCGCCTGCTGGAGCTGAGGGAGAGGCTCCCGGCCGAGGAGCGGGACGACTTCCAGGTCGACCCGCGCACCGTCGACTGGGACCGCTACGTGCAGGAGATCCACCTGCCCTCGATCGTCGTGCACGCGCGCGTGCGCGCCACGCCGGGCAAGCGCACCACTCCCGACCGCCACGAGCGGGGCCGGCGGGCGGTGCTCGCGCCCGAGCGCCACATCGCCGCCTTCGACCTCGAGAACACGTTGATCGCGTCCAACGTGGTGGAGTCGTGGTCGTGGCTGGCCACCCGGCGCATGCCCGACGCCGACCGGCTGCGCTTCACGTTGCGGGCGTTGCGCGAGGCGCCGGCGCTCCTGGCCCTCGACCGCCGGGACCGCGGGGACTTCCTCCGCCACTTCTACCGGCGCTACGAGGGGGCGTCGCTCGACGAGCTCCGCGAGGACGTGCCCGAGCTGTTCAGCACCCTGTTGATCGGCAAGTCGTTCCCGGCCGGGATCCGCCGGGTGCGCGAGCACCGCGCCCTCGGCCATCGCACCCTGCTCATCACCGGCGCCCTCGAGATCGTCGTCGAGCCGTTCCGGCCCCTCTTCGACGAGGTGGTGTGCGCCCGGCTGTCGGAGCGGGACGGCCGCCTGACCGGCGAGCTCGACCACTCGCCGCCGACCGGCGAGGCCCGGGCCCTGGCCATGGCCGCCTACGCCGCCGCCGAGGGCCTCGAGCTGGCCGAGTCCATGGCCTACGCCGACTCCGCCAGCGATCTGCCCATGCTCGAGGCGGTGGGCCATCCGGTGGCGGTGAACCCGGAGGTGAAGCTGGCCACCATCGCCCGGCGCCGGGGGTGGCACACCGAGCAGTGGGGCCGGGCCCCGGGCTACGCCGCGCCCGTGCTGCCCCTGGCCCCCCGGCTGATGGGGCGCCCCCGGGAGCGCGCCAGGTGAAGGCGCTCGTGTTCGAGCGGTCACTGGCCCGCTTTGCCGCCGCCCGGGTGGCGGGGTCGTGGGCGCCGGGGGGAGGCGCCCGGGTGGGCCCGCTGCACCTGGCCGACGTCGACCCGCCCGAGCTGCCCGGTCCAGGCTGGAGGCGCATCACGCCGCTGCTCTCGGGCATCTGCGGCTCCGACCTGGCAACGGTCGACGGGCGCAGCTCCCGCTACTTCGAGCCGATCGTCAGCTTCCCGTTCGTCCCGGGCCACGAGCTGGTCGGCCACCTCGAGGACCAGCCATCCGCCCGGGTCGTGATCGAACCGGTGCTGGGCTGCGAGGCCCGCGGCATCTTCCCGCCGTGCGAGGCGTGCGCGGTCGGGGACACCGGCGGGTGCCGGCACGTGGCGTTCGGGCACCTGAAGCCGGGGCTGCAGACCGGCTTCTGCGCCGACACCGGGGGCGGCTGGTCGTCGTCCCTGGTGGCCCACGAGTCGCAGATCCACCCCGTCCCCGAGGGTCTCTCCGACGACGACGCCGTGATGGTCGAGCCCACGGCGTGCGGGGTCCACGCCGCCCTGGCCGCCGGCCCCGTCTCCGACGCCACCGTGGCTGTGCTCGGCTCCGGCACCCTCGGGCTCACCACCCTGGCGGCGCTGCGGCGCCTGGCGCTCCCCGGCCACTTGATCTCCTCCGCCAAGTATCCCGAGCAGCGCCGCTGGGCCCGCGAGCTCGGGGCGGACGAGGTGGTGGCCCCCGACGGGATCGCCCGCGCCGTGCGGCGAAGCACCCGCTCCCTGGCCGCCGGCCGGGTGCTCACCGGCGGCGCCGACGTGGTGGTCGACTGCGTGGGCAGCGCCGAGTCCATCGCCACGGCCGTGGCGGTCGTGCGGCCCCGGGGGCGGGTGGTCCTGGCCGGCATGCCCGGCGTGGTCCGCCTCGACCTCACGCCCCTCTGGCACCGGGAGGTCCAGCTGGTCGGCGCCTACGCCTACGGCGTCGAGCACCTGCCGGGCCGGCCCGCCGACACCGCCTCCGACCCCGACCTCCCCGACCCGGGGCGAAGCGGCTCCCTCCCCCGCACCTTCCACCTGGCCCTCGAGCTGGTAGCGGAGGCCGGTCTCGGGCGCCTGGTGGGTGCCCGCTACCCTCTCGACCGCTTCACCGAGGCCCTGACCCACGCCGCCGAGGCCGGCCGCCGGGGCACGGTGAAGGTGGTCTTCGACCTGCGCCCGGAAACCCGTCGCCCGGCCTGGAGGAACGCATGAGCCCGCGGCCCGGATACGTGCTGGAGGTCGACCGCTCCACGCCGCCCCTCCTCATGTGGCACGGCGAGAGCTTCCGCCTCGAGCGCTTCCCCAGCGGGAGCCGGGTCGTGTACCCGCCCGAGCCCCTCAAGCCGATCGAGGACCCCGACGCCGCCATCCGCGCCGCCCTCGAGAACCCCCTCGGGGACAGCGCCCCGCTGTCGGCCCTCCTGCGGCCGGGGATGCGGCTCACCATCGCCTTCGACGACGTCTCCCTGCCGCTGCCGCCGATGCGCGCCCCCGACGTGCGTCAGCGGGTGATCGAGGCCGTGCTCGACGCCGCGGCTGCCGCAGGTGTGGACGACGTGGTCCTGGTGGCCGCCCTGGCCCTGCACCGGCGGATGACCGAGCCCGAGCTGCGCCACGCCCTGGGGAACCGGGTGTACGACGCCTTCGCCCCGCACGGGCTGCTCACCCAGCACGACGCCGAGGACCCCGACAACCTCGTGCACCTGGGCCTGACCGACGCCGGCGAGGACGTGGAGATCAACAAGCGCGCCGCCACCAGCGACCTCGTCGTGTACGTCAACATCAACCTGGTCGCCATGGACGGGGGCCACAAGAGCGTGGCCACCGGCTTGGCCAGCTACCGCAGCCTCCGCCACCACCACAACGTGCACACCATGGTCCACTCCCGCTCGTTCATGGACCAGGAGCACTCCGAGCTGCACTCGTCCAACTGGCGGATGGGCCGGATGATCGCCGCCAGCGGGGTCAAGGTGTTCCAGATCGAGACCACGCTCAACAACAACGCCTTCCCCGACCCGTTCTCGTTCCTGTCCCGGCGCGAATGGGAGTGGTCGCTCCGCGACCGCGCCGGCTACCTGGCGGCGTCGGCGTCGCTCGAGCGCACCCCGGACCGGATCCGCCGCTCGATCTTCCACTCCATGCGCGCCCCGATGGGGCTGACGAGCGTGCAGGCGGGCGAGGTCGAGGCGGTGCACGCGTCCACCACCGCCAACGTCTACCGCCAGCAGCTGGTGCCGGTCGAGGGCCAGACCGACATCCTCACCATGGGGCTGCCGTACATCTGCCCCTACAACGTGAACTCGATCATGAACCCGATCCTGGTGATGTGCCTGGGGCTCGGGTACTTCTTCAACCTGTACCGGGGCCGGCCCCTCGTGCGCCCGGGCGGGGTGCTGATCCTGTCCCACCCCACGCCGTGGGCCTTCGACCCCGTCTTCCACCCCAGCTACATCGACTTCTTCGAGCAGGTCCTGGCCGAGACCACCGACCCCCTCGAGATCGAGGCCAAGTACGAGGAGTCCTTCGCCACCGATCCGTGGTACGTGCACCTGTACCGGACCGGGCACGCCTACCACGGCGTGCATCCGTTCTACATGTGGTACTGGGGCGCCCACGCCCTCGACCACCTGGGCCGGGTCATCATCGTCGGCGGCGACCAGGCCGCCGTGCGCCGGCTCGGCTTCCGGTCGGCGTCCACGCTGACCGACGCCCTGGAGATGGCGGAGGACGTGGTGGGACGCGATCCCACCATCACCCACATCCACAACCCGCCGCTCTTCATGGCCGACGTGACGTGAAGCTGCAGGTTCCGCAGGTCCGGGTCCCCCGGCTGCGACTGCCCCGGCCGGCCCGGTTCCCGTGGTCGGCGCCGACGTGGCCCGCCACCGTGCCGATGCCGCCGCCCGACCGGCACACCGGCGTCGACTACGAGACCGACTGGTCCCGGCGCTACGGCGTGCGCCTGGCCCGGGCCGTCCTGGTGGAGTCGTTGGCCCGTCCGTTCGTGCACGCCGTCGTGCCGCCGACCGTCGAGGGGGTGGACCGGTTGGAGGAGCTGGAGGGGCCGCTGGTCTTTGCCGCCAACCACAACAGCCATCTCGACACCACCCTTCTCCTTTCGGTGCTGCCCCGCCGCTTCCGCCACCGCCTGGTCGTGGCGGCGGCCGCCGACTACTTCTTCGACAAGCGGTGGAAGTCGGCGCTCTGGGCGTTCTCGCTGGCGGCGGTGCCGATCGAGCGCACCCGCATCAGCCGGCGGTCCGCCGACCTCCCCGCCGAGCTGCTGGCCGACGGCTGGAGCATCCTGATCTACCCCGAGGGGGGCCGCAGCCCCGACGGGTGGGCCCAGCCGTTCCAGGGCGGGGCCGCCTACCTGGCCATCAAGGGCGGGGTGCCGATCGTCCCCGTCCACATCGACGGCACCGACGTGGCCCTGCCCCGCGGCGCCCGCCGGCTCCAGCCCACCCGCACCACGGTCACCTTCGGGCGCCCGGTGCGGCCCGAGCCCGGTGACAACGCCCGGCGGGTGGCGGCCCGGTTGGAGGACGAGGTGGCGGCGCTGGCCGACGAGCGCCGCACCGACTGGTGGCAGGCCCGCCGGCGGGCCGCGTCCGGGGCCACGCCCGCACTCTCGGGGCCCGAGGTCGCGGGATGGCGGCGGGCGTGGGCCCGCCCCGCGCCCAAGGGGGCCCGCCGGGCGCCGGAGGACCGCAGCGCCTGGGCCCGCAGGAATAGGTACTAGCGCTACTCGACGAGGCGGAGGCCGGAGGGGGCCATCGACGCCTCGGGGGCGCTCGACAGCTCGACCACGAACTCGGTGCGCCCCGCGGGGAAGACGTGCTCGGCGGCGATCACCGCCCGCCCGGCCCCGTCCAGGGTGACCCGCTCGCAACGCAGGACCGGGGAGCCGACCGGCACCCCGAAGAGGGCGGCGTCGGACCGGTCGGCGGCGTCGGCCCCGATGGTCTGGGTGGCGCCGGCCAGGCGCACGCCGAGCAGGTCGTAGAAGGTGGCCCGCTCCACGTCGTTCCGGGAGAGCCCGGCGCCCAGGTCGGCCGGCACCCACACCGTCACCCGGGCGAAGGGAACCCCGTCGGCCAGGTTCAGGCGCCGGACCCGGAGGACCTCGTCACGACCGAGGACGGCCGCCATCCGGGCCGGGGCGCTGACGAACCCGAAGTCGAGCACCCGGCGCTCGGGGTGGCGGCCCGAGGCGGCCAGCTGGTCCTCGATCGTGCCCAGCCGCCCGAGGGTCTGGCGCAGGGGCTGGCCCCCCGCGAACCACCCGAAACCCTGCCTGGCGTCGACCAGGCCCTCGGACCGCAGCAGCTCCAAGGCCTTGCGGACCGTCACCCGGCTGGCCCCGTAGGCTCGGGAGAGCTCCGCCTCGCTGGGCAGCACGGCGCCGGGGGCCAGCTCACCTGATGTGACCTGGTC
>DASUHN010000050.1 GCA_036273495.1 Acidimicrobiales bacterium
ACCAGGTGCTCGGGGAGCAGCTCCTTGCCGGCCCCGCGGCGCAGCAGGTGGTCGGTGAGATCCTCGAGGCTGGGTGGGGGACCGGGCCGGGCCACGACGTACACGCACACCCGCTCCCCGAACACCTCGTCGGGCATCGGCACCGCCGCCACCATGGCCACCGCCGGGTGGGTGCCGACCTCGGCCTCGACCTGCCCGGCGCTGATGTTCTTCCCGCCCCGGATGATGATGTCGGACAGGCGCCCGACGATCCTCAGGTAACCGTCGGCATCGATCTCGGCCAGGTCCCCGGTGCGCATCCAGCCGTCGGCGGTCACCAGCCGGTCGTTGGCCTCGGGGTCGTCCCAGTAGCCGAGCGAGGTGGCCGGCCCCCGGCACACCGGCTCCCCGGGCCCCCCGGTGGCGGTGACGTCGTCATCCCCGTCGAGGAGGCGGACGTGCATGTCGGGGATGACCCGGCCGGCGGTGCGCAGGCGGTGGTCGCGGTCGTCGGCCACCGAGGTGTGGCTGAGGGCGCCGGTCTCGTTGGACCCGTAGAACTGGAGGACCCGGGCCCCGGTGCGGTCCTCGAACTCGGCGGCCCGCTCGTACGGCACCGCCTCCCCACCGGTGAACACGGCGCGCAGCGGTCCGAGGTCGACCCCACTCAGGGCCGGGTCGTTCAGCATCATGACCAGCTGGGTCGTGACGCAGGCCAGCACCGTGACCCGGAGCTCCCCGGCCAGGCGCAGGGCGTCGGTGGCGTTGAACCGGGGCATCACCGCAACGGGCGCGCCCAGCAGGGTCGGGGTGAAGTGCGCCGTCCAGAGCCCGAAGCCGAACGGGGCGGGGAGCAGGCTCATGAACACGTCGTCGCCGGTCATGGCGCCGGCCGAGACCGCCAGGCGGTGGAAGTACATCCACCGGCTCTGGGTGTGCATCACGCACTTGGGCAGACCGGTCGTGCCCGACGTCGAGTTCAACAGCCACAGCTCGTCGGTCCCGACGCCGGGGCGCTCCGGGACGGGCCGCGATGCGCCGGGTGCGTCGTCGGTGGCGGGGAGGTGCAGGAGGTCGAGCCCGCCCTCCCGGAGCCCGGCCACCACCTCGGCGGCGTCCCGCCCCGCCACCACCGGGGACGAGACCAGGGCGCGCGCTCCGCTGCGCTCGACCAGATGGCGGACCTCGGCCTCGCCGGCCCGGGGGCCGATCCCGACGATCACCAGCCCGGCCCGCTCGACGCCCAGGAACCACTCGTGGACGCCGGGCCCGTCCGGCAGCACGACCGCGACCCCGTCTCCGGGTTCGAGGCCGGCGGTCGCCAGCCGCCCGGCGTGCTCCCACCCGGCCCGGTCGTAGTCCTGCCACGTGGTCACCCGTCCCTCGCACAGGAAGGCGGGCCGGTCCGGGCGCGTGGCGGCGTGTCCGGCCACCACCTCGGAGAGCGTGGCCGTCAACGGCTCAGTAGCTCTCGGGATCCGCCTGGACCGACTCCGGTACCGGGTGGCGGTACAGCTCCGACGCGTTGCGCCAGGTGATGCGCTCGACGTCGGCGGCAGGCAGGTGACCGATCTCCTCCTCCAGCACCCGCTGGGTGTCGGGCCAGGTCGAGTCGCAGTGCGGATAGTCCGACTCCACCAGGATGTGGTCGACCCCGATGCGGTCCCGCACCGCGAACGACGACTGGTCCTCCACCGCGCAGAACCAGAAGTTGCGCTGGAGCACCTCCGCCGGCGTCAGATCGATGCCCGACCACGTGCCGTACATCTCGTGGTAGGAGAGCATGTGGTCGAGGCGGTCGAGCAGGCCCGCCACCCAGCCGATCCCCCCTTCCGACATGCAGATGCGCAGCTCGGGGAACCGCACCGGGATCCGGGAGTACAGCCAGTCCACGGCGGCGAACATGGCGTACCCGAAGAACAGGACCCCGATCACGTCCGGGGGGGCGTCGTCCGCCGTCGACGGGCTGATGCCCGACGACCCGATGTGCAGGTTCACGACCGTGCCGGTCTCGGCGCAGGCCCGCATGATCGGGTCCCAGTGGCCGGTGTGCAGCGACGGCAGTCCCAGATGCTGGGGGCCCTCCGAGAACGTCACCGCCTTGAAGCCCCGCTCGGCGTTGCGGCGGATCTCCTCCGCCCCCACCTCGGGATCGAGCAGGTAGGGGATCTGGCACGGGATGATCCGCTGGCGATCGGCTCCCGCCCACGCATCGAGGTGCCAGTCGTTCCACGCCCGCACCGCGGCCCGGGCCAGCTCGGAGTCAGGAGTCGAGAGTTGGAGGCGCTGGCCGCAGAACCCGGGGAGGAACGACGGGAAGTTCACCGATGCGTACACGCCGTTGATGTCCATGTCGCGGATGCGCGCCTCGATGTCCCACGCCCCCCGGCGCATCTCGTCGAAGCGGGTGGGCTCGAAGCTGTACTCGGTGACGGGCCGCCCGACCACGGCGTTGAACCCGACGTTCGGGATCTCCTGGCCGTCGTAGATCCAGACCTCCGAGCCGTCGTCCTTCTCGACCACCCGCGGGGCCCGCTCGGCCAGGCGACCGGGCACCCGGCCGGTGAAGGTGTCGGGGGGTTCGACGATGTGGTCGTCGGCCGAGATCACCGTGTAGCGCCGGGGCCGCCGCTCCGGCTCGGGGAGGAAGGTGGCCCGGCCCCGCTTCCCGCCCGTGGTGAACGACAGGTTGCGCTGGAGCTCCTCGATGTCGGCCACGGCGCGTCAGTCCAGGACGTCGGGCTCGTCGCGCAGCAGCCGGCGCACCGCCCCGTTCCAGTACAGCTCGCTGCCCCGGCCCAGCAACGACTGCTTCATCGCCTTCTGGACGTGCTCGGCGATCCGCATGGGCTCGGCGCCGAGGACCTTGACGTCGTAGTACAGCCGGCACATCCGCTCGAAGCTGGCCGAGCGGTAGACCGCCTCCTCGATCGTCGGGGCGGTGACGATCACCCCGTGGTTGGCGAGGATCACCACCGACTTGTCCCCGACGCGGTCGGCCAGCTTGGCGCCGAGGACCGGGTCGTCGATCTCCCCGTCGTACTCGGCCACGAAGCCCAGGTCGTCGAGGAACATGGACCCGGTCTGGTGGAGGGCCTCGGGGACCATGCCCACGGCGGCCAGGAGGGTGACGTGGTAGGGGTGGTTGTGCACCACCACGCGGGCGTCGGGCCGGCGGCGGTGGAGCTCGGTGTGGATCGGGATGGCCGGGGTCACGTCCCAGCGCCCGGCGACCACCGTCCCGTCGGCGTCGACCTGGCACACGTCCGACGCCGCCACCTCGTCCCACCACAGCCCCCACGGGTTCACGAGCATGGTGCCCGTCGAGTCGGGGTCCCAGGTGATGTGGCCGGCGATGTTCTCGCTGAACCCGGTGCGGGCCAGCACCCGGAAGGCGCAGGCCAGCTGCTGCTCCCGGGTCAGCTGCCGGCCGACGCCGGGCATGGCCCGGGGCCGCCAGGCGGCCCGCTCGGTGTCCGACTTGGTCATCCCGCCGAGGTTATGTCGTGGCGGGGACGGACCAGCACCTCGGGCACCCGCCCGTCGACGTCGGTGAAGCCGTAGGCCCGGGCCAGCTCCGCCGTGGTCCACGGCCGGCCGCTGCGGGCCATCACGCCGGGATCGGCGGCCAGGGCCGCCACCGCCCGCCCCGAGAATCGGGGGGACTCCGCCTGTCCGAGATCGAGGCCCGGGCCACCTCCGACCGCGAGGACCAGCCGGCCGTCGTCGCTCTCGACTGCGCCCATCGACGTGAACTCGGTGCGCACCAGGGCGGGCCAGATCGACACCACGGCCACCCCGCGGGGCCCCAGCTCGTGGGCCATGTCTGCGGTCATCTTGTCGACGGCCGCCTTGCCCGCGCCGTAGACGACGTTGTGGGCGTACTGGGCCGCGCCCGACGAGGACACGTTCACGACAACCCGCGGCGTCTGGTCGAACATGAGCGGGACCCCGAGCACGGTCGCGACGTAGTGAGACCGGGCCCCGATCCCCACGACCTGGTCCCACATCGCCGGGTCCAGCTCCCAGAACGGCCGGTTCAGCGCCGGTGCCAGGTCGGGCGACGAGTAGACGTTGTTGACGAGCACGTTCAGCCGGCCCTGCTCGGAGCGCACCTGCTCGAACAGCGCCCGCACCTGCGCGTCATCGTGGTGGTCGCAGCGCACCGCCACGCCCTTCCCGCCGAGCTCGTCGACCTCGCTGGCGGTCTCCCCGATGGTGCCGGGCAGGGCGCCGCCGGCGCCGGTCGTGCGACCGGTGACGTACACCGTGGCTCCGGCGGCCCCCAGCTCGAGGGCTATCCCCTTCCCTATGCCGCGGCTGGCGCCGGTGACCACCGCCACCGCGCCCTCGAGTGGTGCGCTCATCAGTTCCTCCCGAAGTGGCCTGGTCCTACGACGCCTTGCCCATGGACTCCCATGCCGTCCGCCGCTCGGCCAGGGGGTCGACCACCTGCCGCACCGGGTCGGCCAGGACCAGTGTGGAGCGCCCGGCCGGCTGCCAGCGGTCCCACCCGGAGGACAGGACACGGTCGGGGCGGCCGTCGCGCGCGAACGCCGCCCACGCCCGCCGCATCGTGGCCGACAGCTCCTCGGCGTCGGGTCCGGCTCCGAGGAACTCCCGCCATCCCTCCCGGTCGAAGGTCCCGAAGGTGAACGGGAGGTCCACGGCGTGGAACGAGCGCATCGGCGCCGCCCGGCCGCCGGGCTTCCACGCGAACGAGTAGGCACGGGTCTCCCCGCCGCCGCCGGCGGCGTGGGCGGCCAGCAGCTGCTCGGCCGGCACCCGCATGAGCCCGTCGGTCATCACCGCCCCCCAGACCTCGGCCGGACCTCCACCGTCCTCGCCCACCCAGCGCTCGTAGCTGGTCACCAGCTCGTCCACCGCGTCCGGGCCCGGGTCGTGGCCGACCGCCTGGCTCACCACGGGGTGCAGCACGGCCACCATCCGGGCGTGGTCGAGCGCGTCCATCCCCGCCACCGCGAACAGCTGCATCTCGTCCTCGCAAGTGCCGACGACGGCGGCCACAGGGACGCCCCGCCCGGCGCCGACGGCGGCCAGCGGGGGCTCGGCCACCACCAGGCCGTCGGGCACGGGGTGGAAAGGCATGGCCCCGACCGACGCCGCCAGTTCCGCCACCACCGCCTCCTGGGCGGCCAGCAGCCGCTCCACCTCGACGGCGGGCAGGCCCGCCCCGTCCGGGGGCAGCGAAAGGCGTTGGAGCAGCCGCTCCGCCACCAGGGCGGCCCGCTCCCGGTCGAGGGCCTGGCTCACGCCCGGGCTCTGCAGGATGGCGCGGTGGAACAGCCCGCCTGCGGCGGGGGCGGCCAGCAGGTGGAGGATGGCGCCGGCCCCGGCCGACTCCCCGAAGACCGTCACGTTGGCGGGATCGCCCCCGAAGGCGGCGGCGTTGGCCGCCACCCACCGGAGCGCCAGCATCAGGTCGCTCAGCCCGCAGTTGGGGGCCACCGCGTCCCCGGCGGCCGGGACGTAGAGGAAGCCGAGCGCCCCCAGCCGGTAGTTGGGGCTCACCACCACCACGTCCTGCTCCGCCGCCAGGCGGCCGGCGTCGTAGGTCGGGAGCGAGCAGGCGCCGATCCGGAAGGCGCCGCCCGGGACCCAGACCATGACCGGGCGCCGGGCTGCGGCGTCGAGGTCGGCCGGGGCCCAGACGTCGAGGTTGAGGCAGTCGGCCTCCGAGGTGGTCCCCGGAGAGGCGCCCGGGACCAGGCTGGACATGGGATCCCCGGGGGCCTGGGGCGGGGCCGGTCCCGGCTCCACCGCCGGGCGCACGCCCGACCAGGGCGGTGCCGGCTCGGGGGGACGGAAGCGCAGGGCCCCCACCGGCGCCGCCCCGAAGGGGACGCCCCGGAAGGCCAGCACGGGGGGCCCGCCCGGCCAGGCCTCGGCCACCCGCCCCGCCACCCGGCCGGCCGTGGTCTCGACCACTGGTTGGGGGGGACTGGAGGCGGGCACGGTCGTTCCAGCATGCTCGACCGGTGACCGCTCCGCTGGACCCGCGCCTGCCGGTCGTGGTCGGGGTGGCCGCCGCCGGCCCCGACGACGAGGGGCCCACACCGGTCGACCGAATGGCCCGGGCCGCCGAGCAGGCCGCGGCCGATGCCGGCGCCCCCGGCCTCCTGCCCGCCGTGGACCTGGTGCTGTGCCCCCGCGGCAGCTGGCCGTCCACCGACCCCGCCCGGGCCCTGGCCCGGCGCTTCGGCGCCGACCGGGCGCGCACGGTCGTGGCCGAGCTCGGGATCCTGCAGTCCACGCTCGTGTCCCGGGCGGCGGCGGCCGTGGTGTCGGGAGTGGCCGGCGTGGTGCTGGTCGCGGGCGGAGAGGCCCGCCGGCGCGCCTCACGCCAGGCGGCCGCGCCTGAGACCCCTTCCGACGCCGACGTCCCCGACCAGGTTCTGGCCCCGCAGGGCCGGATCATCTCCGCCGAGGAGATCGGGGCCGGGCTGCTCAACGCCCCCAGCCACTACGCCCTTCTGGAGAACGCCCGGCGGGGGGCGCTCGGGATCTCCCTCGACGACCACCTCGGTTCGATTGCCGAGCTGTGGTCGCGGTTCAGCGCGGTGGCCGCCGCCAACCCCCGGGCCGCCTTCCCCCGCCGGTGGACCGCAGATGAGCTGCGGTCCGAGGGGGAGGACAACCGGATGATCGCCTTCCCCTACCGGAAGTGGGAGGTGTC
>DASUHN010000051.1 GCA_036273495.1 Acidimicrobiales bacterium
CAACGTCAGTGGGCTCACCGGGATCCTGGCCAACCACTTCAACCCGGGGCCCGAGGCGGTGCAGGCCCTCTTCAGCGCCACCACCGCCGCCGGGGGGATCTGCGGGCGCCAGCTCAAGCTGCTGGTCGAGGACGACGGTCAGGACGCGGGCAAGAACGCCGCCGACGTCGCCGACGAGATCCCCAAGGTCCTCGGCTTCGTCGGGTCGACGTCCGACGCGGACAACGGCGGGGTGCAGGAGATGGTGAACGCCAACGTCCCCGACCTGGGCGTGGCCATCAACGGCAACCGGGGCAGCTCGTCGGTGTACTGGTCGACCAACGGCGCCACCCAGTACGTGGTCAACGGCCATCCCGAGATCTACGACAGCTACATCAACGGGCTCAAGGGGGCCGGCAACTTCCCGTCCAAGATCGCCACCCTGGCCTACAGCATCGCCATCAGCGCCCAGGCCGGCCAGGAGTTCCACAACGAGTTCGTCCACGACGGCTCGCAGAACTGCTTCACCGACTTCAGCGTCTCCCCGGCCACGGCATCGCTGGACCAGGACGTGCTGGAGATGAAGTCGAAGGGCTGCAACGGCGTGTTCACGACCATGGACGTCACCGGCACCGCCAAGCTCCTGGCGGCCATGGCCCGCCAGAACTTCCACCCGGTGTTCAAGGGCACCACCTTCGACGGCTACACCCAGTCCCAGATCGACGTGGCCAACACCGACTCCCCGGGCTCGGCCGACGGGCTGGAGGCGGCCCTCCCGTTCCTGCCCCTCTCCGACGGGAACCCGATCGTCAATCTCTACCTGTCCGAGCTGCGGACCTACGAGCCCGGCAAGCAGCCGAGCGGCTTCGGGCTCGAGTCGTGGGCTACGGCCGAGATGTTCCTCTACGCCCTCCTGAAGGCGGGCCGCAACCCGACCCGGGCGTCGCTGACCCAGGCCCTCCAGGCTATCGACTCGTGGAACACCGGAGGGGCCACCGCCCCGATCACGCCCCGGCTGCGCCAGCCGGCCGGACCGTGCACGATGGACGTGGTCGTGAGAGGGAACAGCTTCACCCGGAAGTGGCCGCCCAACGGGTTCTTCTGCACGGGAAAACTGGTGCCGGTCGGGTGACGACGCCGGCCGAGCACCGGGTGGGGAACGGCTGATGTCGTGGTGGCCGTCGGTCGTCGTGGGCCTGTTTGCCGGCAGCGTGTACGGGCTGGCGGCCATGGGGCTGACCCTCACCTACATGACGTCGGGGATCTTCAATTTCGCCTACGGCGCCGTGGCGATGTTCACGGCCTTCACCTTCTGGCAGTTCCGCGACGGGTGGCACCTGACCCAGTGGGTGGCGCTGCCCGTCGTGCTTCTCGTCGTCGCCCCCGCCCTCGGCCTGGTGTGCGAGCGCCTGTTCCGGCCGGTGGTGGCGCTGTCGGCCGAGATCCAGATCGTCATCGCCCTGGCCGTCACCGCTTTCCTGCAGGCGGTCGTCCCGCTGATCTACGGCAGCCAGGACCGGGGGCTGACCCCGCTGTTCTCCCGGTCGACGTTCTCCCTGGCGCACACGCTGTATGTCAGCTGGTCCCAGCTGTTCAACTTCCTTCTGACGGTCGGCCTCGGGGTCGCGGTCACCCTGCTGCTGCGGCGCACCCGGCTGGGCCTGGCCACCCAGGCGGTGGTGGACAACCGTGACCTGGCCGAGCTGAACGGGGTCAGCGCCGACTCGGTGTCAGGAGCGGCGTGGATCGTCTCGTCGGTCTTCGCCGGCCTGGTGGGCATCCTGCTCAGCGCCACCCAGGGCCTCGACACCTACACCCTGGTGCTGCTGGTGTTCTACGCCTTCGCCCCGGCCGTGCTGGGGCGGCTGGTCAGCCTGCCCATCGCCTTCGGCGGGGCCCTGGCACTCGGGGTGGCCCAGGCGTTCCTCCAGAAGTACGGGAGCTCGGGGACGCTGGCGCAGCTCGAGGCGTCGTTGCCCTACCTGGCGCTGTTTGCCGTGCTGCTGCTGTACGGCGGCCGGCTGAAGGAGGTGCGCTCGTCGTTCCGGACGATCACCGGCGCCGCCCCGACCGGCTACCGCCGGGCGGCGCTCAACGGGGTGCTGCTGGTCGCGGTCATGGTCGTCCTGCCGTTCGTGACGAGCACCTCGACGCTGCGCGACGTGAGCTCGGGGATGATCTACGCGGCGATCGCCCTCACCCTCGTCGTGCTGACGGGGTGGGCGGGACAGATCTCTCTGGCCCAGTTCACGTTCGTGGGGATCGGCGCCTTCACCGTCGGTCACCTGAGCGGGACCCACGGCTCGGGCTTCCTGTGGGCGGCGGTCCTCGGCGCCCTGATCGCCCTGCCTCTCGGCCTGCTCATCGGGCTGCCGTCGCTGCGGCTGTCGGGCCTATTCCTGGCCCTGGCCACCATGGCCTTTGCCCTGATCTTCGACAACATGGTGTTCCCCCGGAACTCGATCGGCGGGGGATACACGGGCATCTCGGTGTCTCGGCCCCGGATCTTCGGCGTCGACTTGACCTCCGAGCGCAGCTTCTACGTTCTGGCCGCCACCCTCCTGGCGGTCTACGCCCTCGGGGCCGCGCTCCTGCGCCGGGGGCCGGTGGGCCGCCGCCTGCAGATGATCCGCGACGCCCCCCTCGGGGCGTCGACCTTCGGGGTCAACCTGACCGTCACCAAGCTGGCCGTGTTCGCGGCGTGCGGGGCGGCCGCCGCCTTTGCCGGTGCCTTCTACGGCGCCCTCCGGCTGTCGATCGACCCGAACACGTTCTCGTTCGGCGCCTCGCTGGAGCTGCTGCTCCTGGTCGTCCTGGGAGGGCGCTCCCTGGTCGGGGGGGCGCTGATCGCCGGGGCCGTCTCCACCTTCCAGCTGCTGCCCCTGTCGGCGTCGATCAACCGGTACATCCCGATGGCGGTGGCGGTGGGGGCCGTGTACCTGTCGCAGTACCCCGACGGACCGGTGTCGGTGGCGGCGGCGCGATGGCGCCACTACTCCGCCGTGCTCCGCCAGCGGCCGATGCGCGACGACGCCTCCACCCCGGCCGAACCGGTTGCGGCGGGGACCCGCCGGGACGCCCGCGCCCGCCCGCCCGCCGCCCGACCGGCGCCCGCCGATGCCTGACCGCCCGCTGATCGCCGCCAGCGGGGTCACCGTGCGCTTCGGCGGGGTGACGGCGCTGGCCGGCGTGGACCTCGCCGTGGAACGGGGCGGCATCACCGGTCTCATCGGGCCCAACGGGGCCGGGAAGACCACCCTGTTCAACGTCGTCACCGGGGTGGTCGAGCCGGAAGCGGGGGCCGTCAGCCTGGACGGGACCGACATCACCGCCTGGGCCGCCCACCGGCGGGGCCGGGCCGGCGTGAGCCGGACCTTCCAGCGCCTCGAGCTGTTCACCGGGCTCACCGTGCACGACAACCTGCTGGCCGCCTGGGAGGCGTCGGTCCCCGGGGCCGTGCTGGGGCGGCGCCGGCGCGACGGGCGGCGGATCGTGGCCGAGATCCTCGCCGACCTCGACCTCGAGGCGGTGGCCGACCGCCTAGCGGGCACCCTGCCGACGGGCCTGGGCCGGCTGGTCGAGCTCGCCCGCGCCCTGGTCGTGCAGCCCCGGGTCCTGCTGCTCGACGAGCCCAGCTCGGGCCTCGACCCCGGGGAGACGGCGCACTTCCGCGACGTGTTGCGCCGGGTCGTCGGCCGCAGCGATGGGGAGCCCGCCGTTCTTCTCGTCGAGCACGACGTGGCGCTGGTGATGGAGCTGTGCGACCGCATCACCGTCCTCGACTTCGGCAACGTGATCGCCGTCGGGCGCCCGGACGAGGTTCGCTCCGACCAGCGGGTCATCGCCGCCTATCTGGGGGAGAGCGATGTCGCCTGACGGCCACGGCCGCGCCCTGCTCGAGGTCACCGACCTCCACGTCCACTACGGAGGCCTGCGCGCCCTGTCCGGGGTGTCGCTGGTCGTTCCGGCGGGGACCGTCGTGGCCCTGCTCGGTGCCAACGGGGCGGGGAAGACGACGATCCTGCGGGCCATCTCGGGGCTGGTGCGCCCGGCGGCGGGGTCGGTGTGGTTCGACGGGGCCCGTGTCGACGGGCGCCGGGCCAGCCACATCGCCCGCATGGGACTGGTGCACGTGCCCGAGGGCCGGGGCATCTTCCCGAGCCTGACCGTGCGCGCCAACCTGCGGATGGCGGTGCGGGGCGCCGAGGAGGAAGAGCGGATCGAGGCGGCGGTGGGGCGCTTTCCCGCTCTGGGGTCGCGCCTCGAGCAGCTGGCCGGCACCCTGTCGGGCGGCGAGCAGCAGATGCTGGCGCTGGCCCGGGCCCTCACGGCGCGGCCCCGCCTGCTTCTGCTCGACGAGATCTCCATGGGGCTCGCGCCCCGGATCGTGGCCGATCTGTTCCAGGAGGTCCGCGCCCTGGCGGCGGCGGGAGTGACGATCCTGCTCGTCGAGCAGTACGTGAACACCGCCCTCGAGATGGCCGATTACGCCTACCTGCTCGACAAGGGACGGCTGGTCGACGTCGGAGAGCCCGCTGACCTGCAGGCGGCCGGGGTCGTCTCGTCATATCTCGGAGGATGACGTGGGGCGCATGAGGCGGGCGGGGCGATGAGGCGGGCCGTGGTCCGAACGGTCCTGCTGCTGGGCGCGGCGGCCGCCCCCCCGCTCCTCTCCGGGGGAGCGCGAGCCGCGGCCCCCCCGGCGGCCACGTGCCCCCCGGCGGGGACGCCGGCGGCGGGGAGCCAGGCCGGCGGGACCCAGGTGGCGGGCTACGACCTGACCGCGCAGGCGACCGGGGCGCGCTACGACCTGGCCAGCCCCGGCCTGCTGCCCGTGGGGGACCCCCACGAGGGGACGGTCATGGAGCTCGACGTCCCCCTGGCCCGGGGGACCGTGTCGGAGGGGCCGGTGATCGACAGCCTCGGCTCCCCCGCCTACCCAGGGGACACCGCCGCCCACCTCGGGACGGCCGTGGCCACCTTCGGGGGACCGGCGCTTCCCAACGACCCCGCCGTGGCGGAGGCCACGTATCCGCCTTCGCCGGGCCACGGCGGCAGCGAGCAGTTCGGGCCGTCAGGGGGCGGGGCCGGCGCCGGGGCCGCGACCGCCACTGCCGGGCCGGACGGGGCCACGGCCCAGTCGACGGCGGCGTCGACGTCGTTCTCCCCCTCCGGCTCCACGCCGGCCGTGGCGGCGGACTCCTCCACCACCACCACGCACCTCGACGTGGGAACCGAGTGCGTGTCGGCGGCGGCCACGGCCAGCTCCGGCGCCGTCGACCTGGCGGGGGGGCTGATCCACATCGCCGGCGTCAGCGGGACGGCCGCGGCCCGCTCCGACGGCACCAAGGGCGTGCCCGACGCCCATCTGGCCGTCGGCAAGGTCACCGTCGGCGGGCTGGCGGCGTTCATCGACCACGACGGCATCCACCTGGCCGGCCAGCAGGCGGTGGGCTACGGCGTGGTCGCCCAGGTGCAGGCGACCCTCAACAACGCCCT
>DASUHN010000052.1 GCA_036273495.1 Acidimicrobiales bacterium
GAGCTCGACTGCGAGCCCGAGACCGCCAAGGCCGCCCCGTGCCCACCGATCCCGGAGGGCACCACCGCCTCGGCTCGGCTCCGGGACCTCGAGCGCGAGCTGCGCCTGCTGGGGCCGATCAACCCCCTGGCGCTGGAGGAGTTCTCCGCCCTCGAGGAGCGCCACCAGTTCCTGCAGGGCCAGCTCGACGACGTGAAGTCCAGCCGGCGGGAGCTGGCCAAGGTCATCCGGGCCATCGACACCGAGATCATCGAGGTGTTCGCCGCCGCCTACGCCGACGTCGCCGACAACTTCGAGAAGCTGTTCGCGACGCTGTTCCCCGGTGGAGCGGGCCGGCTGCGGCTGACCGACGCCGACAACCTCCTCGACACCGGCGTGGAGATCGAGGGCCGGCCCTCGGGCAAGAACGTCAAGCGGATGTCGCTGCTGTCCGGCGGCGAGCGGTCCCTCACCGCCATCGCCTTCCTCTTCTCCGTTTTCCGGAGCCGGCCCAGCCCCTTCTACCTGCTCGACGAGGTGGAGGCGGCCCTCGACGACGTCAACCTGCACCGGTTCCTGGACCTGGTGCACGACTTCCGCGACGAGGCCCAGCTGCTGATCGTCAGCCACCAGAAGCGGACGATGGAGGCGGCCGACTGTCTCTACGGCGTGACCATGCAGCCGGGCGGGTCGTCCAAGGTCGTTTCGGAGCGGGTGACCACGCCCGTCTGAGCCCGGCGACCGCGCCGTTTAGGCTCCGGAAGCGATGACCCTGCTGGTGGTGGTCGTGCTGGTGGCCGTGTTCGTGCTCGTCGTGGGCGCGGCCGTGCTGGTCCGCTCGCGCGGAGGCGGGATGCTGGAGGCGCCCCCGGCGCCGCCCCCCGTTCCTCCGGCCCCGCCGCCACCCCCAGTCGAGGTCCTCCCGGAGGAGCTGGCCCCCGAGGTGGTGGCCCCTCCCGGGGAGGTTCCGCTCCCGGAGGAGCTGGCCCCCGAGGCCCCTGCCGCTCCGCCCCGGCCCCGGATCCGGGACCGCCTGGGCAAGGCCCGGGCCCTGGTGTCCGGCTACGTCGGCTCGGTGCTGTCCCGCTCGACGATCGACGAGACCACGTGGGACGAGATCGAGGAGGCGCTGATCCGGGCCGACGTCGGCGTGGCCACGACGGGCGCCCTCGTCGACTCGTTGCGCCAGCGGGTCAAGGCCGAGTCGATCACCGCGCCCGACCAGCTGCTGGCCGCCCTGCGGGCCCAGCTGGTCGAGGACCTGGCGGCGGGGGACCGGTCCCTCCAGCTGGCCGAGGGGGCTACGAACGTCTGGTTGTTCGTCGGGGTCAACGGGGTCGGGAAGACCACGACCATCGGCAAGCTCGGCCTCCGCCACGCCGCCGAAGGTCACCGGGTGGTCATGGCGGCCGGTGACACCTTCCGCGCCGCCGCCGCCGAGCAGCTCGAGCTGTGGGCCCGCCGGGTCGGCGCCGACCTGGTTCGGGGGGCCGAGGGCTCCGATCCGGGGGCGGTCGTGTTCGACGCCGTCCAGCGGGCCGCCGCCCGGCAGGCCGACCTGGTCCTGGCCGACACCGCCGGCCGCCTCCACACCAAGGTCAACCTGATGGAGGAGCTGCGCAAGATCCGGCGGGTGGCCGAGCGCGACCCCGGTCGGGTGAGCGAGGTGCTGCTGGTCATCGACGCCACGACCGGGCAGAACGGGCTGATCCAGGCCCGGGAGTTCGCTGAGGCGGTCGGCGTCACCGGGGTGGTCCTCACCAAGCTCGACGGCACCGCCAAGGGGGGCATCGTCCTGGCCATCCAGGCCGAGCTCGGCATCCCGGTGAAGCTGGTCGGGGTGGGGGAGGCGCCGGAGGACCTGGTGGACTTCGATCCGGAGGAGTTCGTGGAGGCCCTGTTCACCGCCTAGCCTGACCGGCTGCATGTTCGAGTCCCTGTCCGACCGCTTCGAGGGCATCTTCACGCGCCTTCGGGGCCGCGGCCGCCTCGGCGATGCCGAGGTCGGCGAGGGCCTCCGCGAGATCCGCCTGGCCCTCCTGGAGGCGGACGTCAACTTCAACGTGGTGCGCGACCTGGTGGCGCGCATCCGGGAGCGCTGCGTCGGCCTCGAGCTGTCGAAGAGCCTGACGCCCGCCCAGCAGGTCATCAAGGCCGTCCACGAGGAGCTCGTCGGGGTCCTCGGCGGGGAGGCGCTGCGGATCAATTACGCGCCGAAGCCCCCCACGATCATCCTCCTGGCCGGCCTCCAGGGCTCCGGTAAGACGACGGCGGCGGCCAAGCTGGGCCGCTGGTTCAGACAGCAGGGCCGCAACCCCCTCCTGGCGGGCGCCGACTTGCAGCGCCCGGCCGCCGTGGAGCAGCTGCGGGTGCTCGGGTCCCAGGCGGGGGTGCCGGTGTTCAGCGAGCCGACCGACCCGGTCGGGGTGGCGCGGGCGGCGCGGGCCGAAGCGGAGCGGCTGGGCCGGGACGTCCTGATCATCGACACGGCCGGCCGGCTCACCATCGACGAGGACCTGATGGACGAGGTCCGCCGCATCTCCGCCGCCGTCCATCCGCAGTACACCTTCCTCGTCATCGACGCCATGATCGGCCAGGAGTCGGTGACGACCGCCGAGGCCTTCCACGCCGCCCTCGAGCTCGACGGCGTGATCCTCACCAAGCTCGACGGTGACGCCCGGGGCGGCGCCGCCCTCTCGGTGAAGGAGGTCGTGGGCCGGCCGGTGGCCTTCGCCTCCGTCGGGGAGAAGCTCGAGGACTTCGACACGTTCCATCCCGACCGGATGGCGTCGCGGATCCTCGGCATGGGTGACGTCCTCACCCTCATCGAGAAGGCCGAGCAGGCCTACGACGAGGATGCCGCCGCCAAGGCCGCCGCCGCCCTGCAGGAGGGGCGGTTCACCCTCGAGGACTTCCTCGAGCAGATGCAGCAGATCAAGAAGATGGGCCCGCTGCAGGGCATCCTCGGCATGATGCCGGGAATGCCGAAGGAGCTGCGCAACGCCAACATCGACGAGGGGGAGCTCTCGCGCGTCGAGGCGATGATCCAGTCGATGACGCCGGCGGAGCGCCAGGAGCCGGGCGTGATCAACGGCTCGCGCCGGCTGCGCATCGCCACCGGCAGCGGCACCTCGACGTCGGAGGTCAACGCCCTCCTCAAGCAGTTCAAGGAGATGCAGCGGATGATGTCCGCCATGGGCTTCGGGGCGGCGCGTCCGGGCAAGGGCGGCAAGGGCAAGAAGGGCAAGAAGGGCGGGCGGGTCACCCCCCGTGGGGCCATGGCGGGGCTCCGTCAGATTCGCGAGATGCAGGACTACCTCGGAGAGGGAACACCAACGTGGCAGTGAAGTTGCGCCTCATGCGCATGGGAAAGACCAAGCAGCCGACCTACCGGGTGGTCGCGGCCGACGGCCGCTCCCCGCGCGACGGCCGTTTCATCGAGATCATCGGTACCTACCAGCCCCGCTCGGAGCCGTCGGTCGTCAACATCGACAACGGCAAGGCCGTGCAGTGGCTCACGCAGGGGGCCCAGCCCACCGAGGTCGTGCAGAAGCTGCTGCGCATCTCGGGTGCGTGGGACGAGTTCCAGTCGCGCAAGGGCGCCGGGTGAGCGACGCCTACGACGACGAGCTCGGGCCCGACGACGGGTTCGACGACGACGACGAGGACGAGGCCTCCGGCAACCGGATCCCGGCGGGGGTGGCCACGGCCGTCCTGGACTACGTGGCCCGCGCCATCGTCGACGACCCGGAGTCGGTGGTCGTCGAGGTCGAGGAGGGACGCCACGGGGTGACCCTGCGCCTGCACGTCGCCCCTGACGACATGGGCAAGGTGATCGGGCGCCGGGGCCGCGTGGCCCAGGCCATCCGCGCCCTCGTCCGCGCCGCCGGGGCCCGGGACGGCGCCGACGTGCAGGTGGACATCGTCGACTGATCCCGGGCCGGTGAGCCGGCTGGAGGTCGGGATGGTGGCCCGCCCCCACGGGTTGCGGGGCGAGGTGATCGTCGAGCTGTGGACCAACCGCACCGAGCGGCTCGCGGTGGGGAGCCGGCTGTGGACCCGCGCGGCTCCTCCCGAGAGCGCGCAGGAGCGGGAGCTGACGGTCGCGGCCTCCACGCCCCACCACAACCGCTGGATCGTCTCGTTCGCCGGTGTCACCGACCGGAGCGGAGCCGAGGCGCTGCGGGACGCCGTGCTGGAGGCCCCACCCGTCGCCGACCCCGACAGCCTCTGGGTGCACGAGCTGATCGGCGCCGACCTGCTCGACACCACCGGCCGGCACCGGGGCCGCATCGTCGCCGTCGAGGCCAACCCCGCCAGCGACCTGCTGGTCCTGGAGGACGGCGGGCTGGTCCCACTGCGCTTCGTCGTCGACAGCCGACCCGGCGCGGTGACGGCGGAGATCCCCGAGGGGCTGCTCGGTTGAGCGGCCTCCGCATCGACGTCTTCACCGTCCTGCCGGGCATGCTCGAGGCCTGGCTGTCGGAGTCCCTCATCGGCAAGGCCCGCCGCGAGGGCGTCCTCGACCTCCGGGTGCACGACCTCCGCTCGGCCGCCACCGACCCCCGCCGCTCGGTCGACGACACCCCGTTCGGTGGTGGCGCCGGGATGGTCCTGGCCCCCGGCCCGGTGTTCGGCGCCGTCGAGGCCGTGGACCCGCCCCGCCCGCTCATCCTCCTCACCCCCGCCGGCCGGCCCCTCGACCAGGACGGCGTGCACCGCCTGGCGGCACTGGGCGGCTTCTCGCTCCTGTGCGGCCGCTACGAGGGGGTCGACCACCGCATCGTCGACCACCTCGTCGACGAGGAGCTGTCGATCGGCGACTACGTGCTGGCCGGGGGCGAAGCCGCCGCCATCGTCGTCACCGACGCCGTTGCCCGCCTGGTCCCCGGGGTGATGGGCAACGCCTCGTCGGCGGAGGAGGAGAGCTTCGCGGAGGGGCTCCTGGAGTACCCGCACTACACCCGGCCGGCCGACTTCCGGGGCTGGGCCGTGCCGGAGGTCCTGCGGTCGGGGGACCACGGCCGGGTGGCCCGGTGGCGCCGGGCCGAGGCCCTGCGCCGCACGCTCGAGCGCCGGCCCGACCTGATCGCCGCCCGGGGTGGGCTGTCCGCCGATGACCGGAGGCTGCTGGCCGATCACGGCTATCCTGATGGCTCCCCCGGATCCACCGAGGAGCCGTCCGCGCCATGAATCCCACCGACCTGGTCGACCGCAGCAGCCTGCGGGACGACGTCCCCGCCTTCGGGCCCGGAGACACGCTCAAGGTCCACGTCCGGGTCGTCGAGGGCAACCGCGAGCGCGTCCAGGTGTTCCAGGGCGTGGTCATCCGCCGGCAGGGCTCCGGGCTCCACGAGACCTTCACCGTCCGCAAGGTGAGCTTCGGGGTCGGCGTGGAGCGCACGTTCCCCGTGCACTCGCCGATCATCGCCCGGATCGAGCCCGTCACCGTCGGTGACGTGCGCCGGGCCAAGCTGTACTACCTGCGTGACCGCGTCGGTAAGGCGGCCAAGGTGAAGGAGAAGCGCGCCGTCCGTTGACGGTGCCTTCTGGTGCCGGGCCGGGCGCGCAACGCGACGGTTCGCCCGGCGGTTGGGGAGTGGCCCGAGAGATCCCGCTGCTCGTCGCGGTGGCGGTCGCGGTGGCCGTGCTGGTCAAGACTTTCGTGGCCCAGGCGTTCTACATCCCGTCCGGGTCGATGCTGCCGCAGCTCCAGCTCAACGACCGGGTGGTGGTGTCGAAGCTGGCCTACGACCTGCACTCCCCGCACCGGGGGGACATCATCGTGTTCCAGGCCCCGCCCAGCCAGCAGCCGGCACCGGCGCCCAACACCGAACCCGACGTCGTGCGGTGGCTCAGGGACGCCGGCGAGGCCATCGGTGTGGTCACCCCCTCGACGGAGGACTACATCAAGCGGGTCATCGGCCTGCCCGGTGACGTCGTCGAGGCCCGGGGCGGCCACGTGTACATAAACGGCCGCCGGCTGGCCGAGCCCTATCTGCCTAGGGGCGTGGTCACCGCCGACTTCGGTCCGGTGATCGTCCCCGCCGGCCGGCTCTGGGTGCTCGGGGACAACCGGGGTGACTCGTGCGACAGCCGGTGCTTCCCGGAGGGCGCCATACCGGAGTCCTCGGTGATCGGACGGGCGGTGTTCCGGGTCTGGCCGGCGGGACACGCCTCGTTCCTGTGAGCCCTACAGTGGCGCCACCGTGAGCGCCGAGGACCTCGAACGGTACGAGACCGAGATAGAGCTCCAGCTCTACCAGGAGTACCGGGCCGTGCTGCCGATGTTCCGGTACGTCGTCGAGACCGAGCGCCGCTTCTACCTCGCCAACGACGTCAAGATGGAGCCCCGTAACGAAGAGGGGCGTACGTATTTCGAGATCCGGTTGTCCGACGCCTGGGTCTGGGACATGTACCGCCCCGCCCGCTTCGTGTCCAACGTGCGGGTGGTCACGTTCAAGGACGTGAACGTCGAGGAGATCCCCGAGAAGGAGATCTGACGTGGCCGACGCCACGGCCCGGCGCCCCGCTCCCGACGCCGCGGCCCGGCGGGCGCTGGGCCTGGCCGGCGAGCAGGCCGCGGCCGACTGGTACCAGGAGCACGGCTACGAGCCGGTCGTCAGGAACTGGCGGTGCCGCGACGGTGAGATCGACCTCATCGTGCGCCGGGGCCGGGAGTTCGTCTTCTGTGAGGTGAAGGCCCGCACGACCGACGCCTTCGGCGCCCCGGTCGAGGCGGTCGGCCGGGCCAAGCAGGTACGGCTGCGCCGCCTGGCCGCCCGTTGGATCGAGGAGGCGGCCCCGGTCCGCCCCACCGGCGTCCGCTTCGACGTGGTCTCGGTGCTCGGCGGTGTCGTGGAGGTCATCGAAGGGGCCTTCTGAGCAGGCCCGATGCCCGGCGGGCCGGCCCCCCCCCGTCCTCCCGAAAATGCTTTTCTCGTGTCGTATGTGAACTTTCATATACGGCCAGTGTTTTCCCACGTATCGCGGTCGCACCCTTCCGCTCCGGCGGCACGATCCCACTGACCGCACCGATGAGGGCACGTGATGTGGCCGTTTCGCCCCGGGGACCCGTGCGTATTCGAACTTTCAGATACGGCCGGGCAATTCGCGTTCGCGGGGGGCGGGGGGACCCGTCGGCGCCCGCCGACCGAACTGATACACCCCCTCTCTAGTCTCACCTCCAACGCTCGAGCGGCCGGCGGACGGCCCTCCCGTGACATCCGAGGACGAGTGCGGGTGCGGAGCACCCGCCGGATGCGAGAGGAGGTGCGCCGTGCTGGCGAAGATCCGATCGGCGACCCTGCAGGGAATAGAGGGGTGCCCGGTCAGCGTGGAGGTCCACGTCTCGACCGGCCTGCCCGGCTTCACCGTGGTGGGCCTGCCGGACGAGGCGTGCCGGGAGGCGCGGGACCGGGTCCGGGCCGCGCTCATGTCGAGCGGGTTCGAGTGGATCCTGCGGCGGATAACCGTCAACCTCGCCCCGTCGGGCATACGCAAGGCCGGCGCCGGTCTCGACCTGCCCATAGCCATCGGTCTCCTGGTGGCCACCGGGTCCATCGAGGCCGAGGCCCTCCGGGGTTGTGCGGTCATCGGGGAGCTCGGCCTGGACGGCTCGGTCCGGCCGGTGCCGGGGGTGCTCTCGCTCGTCCTCTCGGTCGGCACCCGGGCGGTGGTGGTCCCGTCGGAGTCGGCGGCGGAGGCGGCCCTGGCCCGGCGGGCGGTGGTGCGGCCCGTCGAGTCCCTGCGGGAGCTGGCCGACGCGCTGGGCGGACGGGCGAGGTGGCGACCGGTGCCGCGGGCCGGCCCTGGCCCCGTCCTCCCGGACCCGCCGGACCTCGCCGACGTGCGCGGCCAGCGGCTGGGCCGGCTGGCCCTGGAGGTGGCGGCGGCGGGAGGCCACAACGTCCTGTTCGTGGGCCCACCGGGAGCCGGCAAGACGATGCTGGCCGAGCGCCTGCCCGGCCTGCTCCCGCCGTTGACGCCCGAGCAGTCGATGGAGACGACGCGCATCTACTCGGCGGCGTCGGTCACCGTGCCCGGGGGCGGGCTGATGGCCCGGCCGCCGTTCCGGTCCCCGCACCAGTCGGCGTCGATGGTCTCGGTGATCGGCGGCGGGACCCACCGGCTGCGCCCGGGAGAGATCAGCCTGGCCCACAACGGAGTGCTGTTCCTGGACGAGATGGGGGAGTTCCCGAGCTCGATCCTCGACGGTCTCCGCCAGCCGCTGGAGGAGGGAGCGGTGATGGTGTGCCGGGCCCACTCGACGGCACGCTTCCCGGCGCGCTTCCTGCTGGTCGCCGCCATGAACCCCTGCCCGTGCGGCACGGGCGGTCCCAGCGACAGATGCCACTGCACCACGGCCGGCCGGGAGCGCTACGCCCGGAAGGTCTCCGGACCGCTGCTCGACCGCTTCGATCTCCGGGTGATGATGGACAAGCCCGACATCCCCGAGCTGATGACCGGACCTCCCGGTGAGTCGTCGGGCGACGTGGGTCGGAGAGTGAACGCGGCGCGTCGCCTCGCCCGGTCGCGCGAGGTGTCGTGCAACGCCCAGCTTCCAGCCGGATGGCTGGATCAGCTGGCGCCACTCGCCCCGGACGCCGTGACCCTCCTGGCGCGCCAGTTGGAGAACGGCGCTCTCAACGCCAGGGGACTGCACCGCGTCCGGCGCGTGGCGCGGACGGTGGCCGACCTGCAGGGGTGTGCGGGTCGCGTCGAGACGGGCCATGTCGCCATGGCGCTGATGCTGCGACCCGAGCCGTTCCGGCGCGACCACGACAAGGAGCAGGTCGCGTGAGCGAGATCTGGCGCGAGAAGGAGTGGGATGACGAGGAGCTCGCCTGCGTCGCCGCCCTGGCCGGTCTTCCCGGGCTCGGTGCGGCCCGGCTGACCTGGCTGCTCGGCATCGACACCCGGCCCTCTCTCGTGTGGCGGCGGGTTGTCGAGTGGCGTCTTCCCGCGCAGCGGCCCCTCCCCGGCCGCACCGCGTCGCGATGGCGGACCTATGCGGAGAAGACCTCACCGACGCGCGTCCGGGAGCGGTACGACCGCGCCGGCGTGAGGATCCTGACGCCCGGTTCCCGGGACTATCCGTCCCGGCTGTTCGAGGATCCCGAGGCGCCGCCGGTGCTGTTTGCCGTCGGGGACCTGAGGTGCCTGGACGGCCCCACCGCCGCTGTGGTCGGCACCCGGCGCTGCACCGGGTACGGGAGGGACGCGGCCCGGCTGCTCGGCCGCCGCCTGGCCGAGGCCGGCGTGGTCGTCGTGTCGGGGCTGGCGGCGGGCATCGACGTCGCCGCCCACCGCGGCGCCCTCGCCGCCCGGACGGCGCCGGTCGTGGGGGTGGCCGGCACCGGTCTCGACGTCGTCTACCCCCCGGAGAGCCGCGACGTGTGGGCCGCCACCCGCGAGCGCGGGGTCCTGCTCAGCGAGGCGCCCCTCGGCCACGGCGGGGCGAGATGGCGCTTCCCCGAGCGGAACCGGATCATGGCGGCGCTGGCCGACGTGGTGGTGGTCGTGGAGAGCCCGGCCCGGGGCGGATCGCTGATCACCGTGGACCACGCCGCCAGGCGGGCCGTCCCGGTGATGGCCGTGCCGGGCCCGATCACCAGCCCGACGTCGGCCGGGCCCAACCGGCTCGTCGCCGACGGGTGCGGTGTGGTGTGCGACGCCGACGACGTCCTGCTGGAGCTCGGGGTCCCACTCCGCCCGGGACCCGCCCGGCGGGTGAGCCGAGGCGGACGCCCCGAGCCGGCGTCGGGGGAGGACCGCCGGGTCCTGGCCGCCGTGGACGCCACCCCGACCGCGTTCGACCGGGTCATGGCGCGCACCGAGATGGCCGCCCTCGACCTCGCCTCCGCCCTGTACCGCCTGGAGGCGGACGGCTGGGTCCGCGCCGGCGCCACGGGGTGGGAGCGGCGGCCCCGCTGACCGGCCGCCCCGGCGGTGGGTCCCGGGAGGGGGATGCCGGGCCGGCGGTGGGTCCCCCGGTACCGTGGCCGCGTGGAGTGGTCGCTGCACGAGTTCGACCGCCAGCTCACGGCGGCGTCGGCCGCCACCCGGTCGGCCTACGCCTCCGACCTGGCGGCCTTCGCCGAATGGGCGGAGCGCGCCGGCGCCGCCGGGCCCGAGGCCGTCACCCGGGTGATGCTGCGGCGGTACCTGGCGTACCTGTCGACGAGGCGCTTCGCCCGGCGGAGCATCGCCCGCAAGGCGGCCGCCCTCCGGCGCTACTTCCGCTGGCAGGTGAAGCAGGGGGTCCTCACCGTCGACCCGACCCGGGCGCTGTCGGCCCCGAAGGGGGAGGGGCGCCTGCCCCGGGTCCTCAGCCGGGCCGACATGGACGCCCTGCTCGCGCCGGTGCCCGGCGCCCCGGGGGAGCTGAGGGACCGGGCGGTGATCGAGCTCCTGTACGGCAGCGGTCTCCGGGTGAGCGAGCTCTGTGGCCTGGCCCCGGCGGACCTGGACCTCCCACGCGGCGTGGTGACGGTGTGGGGCAAGGGATCCAAGCAGCGCCAGGTGCCGATGAGCGCTCCGTCGGTCGAGGCGGTGCGGCGGTGGCTGGCCGACGGCCGGGACGCCTTCGCCGGGGACGAGAGCCCACCGGACGCGGTGTTCCTGAATGCGCGGGGCCGGCGCCTCGGCACCAGGGACGTGAGGCGCATCCTCGACCGCCACAGCGCCGCTCCCACGCACCCCCATGCCCTCCGGCACACCTTCGCCACCCACCTCCTGGACGGGGGTGCCGATCTGCGGGCGGTGCAGGAGATGCTCGGTCACGCCAGTCTGCAGACCACCCAGGTCTACACTCATGTGAGCAAGGAGCGCCTGCTTCAGGTGTACGAGCGCAGCCATCCCCGCGCCTGACCGGGCACACCTCAGCCAACTGACCAAATGGACAACGACGAGAGCAGCATTATCGAGGGCCTGTGGCGGGACTACAAGGCCACCGGATCGGGCACGGCCCGTGACCGGCTGATCGTCCACTACTCCCCGCTGGTCAAGTACGTCGCCGGCCGTGTGGCGGTCGGACTGCCCCAGAGCATCGAGCAGGCCGACCTGGTCAGCTACGGGATCTTCGGGCTGATGGACGCCATCGACAAGTTCGACACCGACCGCCAGATCAAGTTCGAGACCTACGCCATCACCCGGATCAAGGGCGCCATCATCGACGAGCTCCGGGCCATCGACTGGGTCCCGCGCTCGGTGCGGGCCAAGGCCCGGGCGGTGGAGACAGCCTTCGCCCGGCTGGAGGCCCGCCTGTCGAGAACGCCCACCGATTCCGAGGTGGCGGCGGAGATGGGTGTGAGCGACAAGGAGCTCCAGGACATCTACAACCAGGTCTCGTTCGTAGGCCTGGCCGCCCTCGACGAGGTCCTCTCCGGAGGGGACCGGGGTGGGGAGGCCGGCGCCACCCTGGGGGACACCATCCCCGACAAGGGTGAGGGCCCGGTGGCGGCCTACGAGGTCGAGGAGATGAAGCAGATCCTGGCCGGGGCCATCAACCGGCTGGGCGAGCGGGAGAAGATCGTCCTCACCCTCTACTACTACGAGGGGCTGACCCTGGCTGAGATCGGTCAGGTCCTGGGTGTCACCGAGTCGCGGGTGTGCCAGATCCACACCAAGGCCATCCTGCAGCTGCGCTCCCGGTTGAGCGAGCCCCAGCGCGAGCCGGCCTGAACCCCGGCTAGAATCGCCGGTGTTCCCGCCCCCGGAAGGGGGCACAAACCCGTCGGTTCGCGCCCACGGTCGCCCGTAAGACGGCGCCGCGAGCCGGCGTAGCCCGGTGACGGGCCGAACCGATGGGAGAGCAGAGATGGCCGTCGTCAGCATGAAGCAGCTACTGGAGGCCGGGGTCCATTTCGGCCACCAGACCCGGCGCTGGAACCCGAAGATGCGCCGCTTCATCTTCGGAGAGCGCAACGGCATCTACATCATCGATCTGCACCAGACGCTGCAGCGCATCGAGTCGGCCTACCTGTTCGTGCGCGACCTCGTGGCCGACGGCGGGTCGGTCCTCTTCGTCGGCACCAAGAAGCAGACCCAGGACCCGATCGCCACCTACGCCCGGCAATGCGGAATGCCCTACGTGAACGAGCGGTGGCTCGGCGGGATGCTCACCAACTTCACCACCATCTCCGGCCGGGTGAAGAAGATGCAGGAGTACGAGCGGATGAGGTCGGCCGGTGACTTCGAGGCAATGCCGAAGAAGGAGGCGCTGATCCTGTCGCGCGAGCTGGAGAAGCTCGAGCGCAACCTCGGCGGGATCCGGGACATGACCCGGGCCCCCGACGCCATCTTCGTGATCGACACCAAGAAGGAGCACATCGCCGTCACCGAGGCCAACAAGCTGGGCATCCCGATCGTGGCGGTGGTCGACACCAACTGCGATCCCGACCTGATCCAGTTCGTCATCCCCGGCAACGACGACGCCATCCGGGCCGGCACGTTGATGTGTCACATCGTCGCCGAAGCCGTCAACGAGGGTCGGTACATCGCCAGCCGGCGCAACGCCCGGCCGGTGACGACCAAGGCCGACCTCGAGCCCACGCCCGAGGACGCCGAAGCCGAGGCCAAGCGGGCCCATGCCCAGGCCGAGGCCCGCCGCCAGGCCGC
>DASUHN010000053.1 GCA_036273495.1 Acidimicrobiales bacterium
CCGCGATCTCTCCCGCCGCCTCACCGATGGCCACGACCGAGCGGATGTGGGACGCGCCGCCGCGCAGCACGCCGAGGTCCAGTCCCTTGTTGCGACCACCCGCTATGAGCACCACCGAGTCGAAGCCGGACAGCGCCGCCAGCACCGATGCGGGGGTCGTGGCCTTCGAGTCGTCGTAGAACCGCACACCACCAGATTCCCGCACATAGGCCACGCGATGGGGGAGCCCCTCGAAACCGAGGAGTGCGCGGCGGCATCCCGGAATGGTGGCGCCGGCCGGAACCGCGGACGCGACCGCCGCCAGGTAGTTGGAGACGTCGTGGGGAAGGGAGCGGGGCAGGTCCCCCATCGCGGCGATGGCGGCGCCGTCCGGCGCCATCAGAGCGCCGTCCCGGCAGGTGTATTCACCCTGGCGCCCGAAGGTCACGACCCGCGAGCGGGGCGCCCCCGACCCCCGGGTCGCCGCCGCCATCACCGCCTCGTCGTCGGCGTTGACCACCGCCGTGTCCTCCGGTCCCTGGTTGAGCCAGACGCGCGCCTTGGCGGCGGCGTAGTGCTCGCGGGTCGGGTGCCAGTCGAGATGGTCCTCGGCCAGGTTGAGCCAGGTGGCCACGGCGGCATGGAACGAGGAGGTGAGGGCCAGCTGGAACGAGGAGACCTCGACGACCAGCACTCCCTGGCCGGCGGGGACGGAGTCCACCGCCTCGATCAACGGCAGCCCGATGTTCCCCGCCGCCACCGCCTTGATCCCGGACTCGGCCAGCATCCGGGCCACCAGCGTGACCACCGTCGTCTTGCCGTTGGTCCCGGTCACCGCCACCATCGGGACCGGGGCCCAGCGCGCCGCCAGCTCGATCTCGCTCACGATCTCGGGACCAGGTGGGAGAGAGAAGACCGGATGACCCGCAGGCACCCCCGGGCTCACCACGACGACGTCGGCTCCGGCGGCGAGTCCGGCCAGCTGGTCCGGGGCGGGAGCCTTGAGGAGGGTGATGCCCAGCTCACCCGCGGTCCGGCGGGCGCCGGGGCCGGGGCGGTCGTCGGCGGCCACCACCTCCCACCCCCGGGCCAGCAGGGCGCGCGCCACCGCCTGCCCGGTCACGGCCAGCCCCATCACCACGGCGCGCAAACCGGCTACCCCGGGTTCCCGAACCGGAGGAAGTCGGCGTAGAACAGGCCGAGCGCCAGCGCCGTGCACGCCCCGGCCAGGATCCAGAAGCGCACGATCACGGTCGTCTCCGGCCATCCGAGCAGCTCGAAGTGGTGGTGCAGCGGGGCCATGCGGAACACCCGGCGGTGGAAGACGCGGTAGCTGATCACCTGCACGACTACCGACAGCGTCTCGATCACGAACAGGCCGCCGAGGATCGGGAGGAGGAGGTGCAGGTTCATCTCGAGCGCGAGCACGGCCAGACCGGCCCCGATGGCCAGCGCCCCCGTGTCGCCCATGAAGATCCGCGCCGGCGCCGCGTTCCACCACAGGAACCCGGCGCACGCTCCTGCCAGCGCCGCGGCCAGGAGGGCCAGGTCGAGGGCGTGGTAGAGCCGGTAGATCTCGAAGTGGCGGAACTGCCAGTACCCCATGACGATGAGGGCCGAGAAGGCGAAGGTGGACGAGCCCGCCGCCAGCCCGTCGAGCCCGTCGGTCAGGTTCACGGCGTTGGTCGCGCCGGTGATGATCAGCACGGCCAGGATCAGCCAGCCCCACTGGTGCAGCTGGATGCCGGGGTAGTCCCACCGCGTGAACGCCAGATGGGTCCCTACCCCGACCCAGCGCAGGGCCGCCCACGCGAACCCCCCCGCCATGACCAGCTGCAGCCCGAACTTCCACCGCTTGTTGAGGCCGAGGCTGCGCCGGTTCACCACCTTGATCCAGTCGTCGGCCAGACCGATGGCCCCGGCGGCCGCCATGGTCAGCAGACCCAGCACGCCGGAGCGGGTCGTGATGGCCCCGTTCAACAGATGGGCGGCGGCATAGCCGAGCACGGCGGCGATGACGATCATGACCCCGCCCATGGTCGGGGTACCCGCCTTGGTGACGTGGCCCTCCGGTCCGTCCTCCCGGATCGGCTGCCCGATCCCGTGCCGTTGCAGCCAGCCGATGAGCAGCCGCGTGCCGACCAGGGCCACGACCATCGCCACCGCCCCGGAGAAGAAGATGGCGATCACCGGCCCGCTCCGCACCCGGCACTGCGCCCGGCCGCCCGCTCGAGGAGCCGGCGGGCAACCTCCCGGTCGTCGAAGGGCCGGACCGACGCCCCGATCTGCTGGCCGGTCTCGTGGCCCTTGCCCGCCACCACGACCACGTCCCCCGGTCCGGCCCAGTCCAGGGCCAGGGCTATGGCGGCCTCGCGGTCAGGCTCCACCACCAGCCGCTCCGGGTTGCGCACCCCGGCGCGCACCTCCTCGATGATCGCGGCCGGGTCCTCGTCACGCGGGTTGTCGTTGGTCAGGACGGCCAGGTCGGCGCGCCCCGCGGCCACCGCGCCCATGAGCGGGCGCTTGCCCCGGTCCCGCTGGCCGCCGCAGCCGAACACCACCGCCACCCGGTGCGGGGCCCCGGGGGGGCGCGCCGCCTCCAGCACGCGCTCGAGCCCGTCGGGCGTGTGGGCGTAGTCGACGATCACGGTGAAGGGCTGGCCGGCGTCGACCACCTCCATCCGCCCCGGGACCGGCGGGGTGGCGGCCAGGCCGGCCACGACGGCGGCTTCCTCGACGCCCAGGGATGCGGCCGTGGTGGCGGCGGCCAGGGCATTGGACACGTTCACCCGTCCTCCGAGAGGCACGTGCACGGCACGTCCCCGCCAGGAGAAGTCGACGGCACGCAGACCGACGCAGACGTCCTCGGCGTCGGAGTCGGAGAACAGTTGCAGCGGCGGGGCGCCCGCCGCGGCGATCGATTCGGCCAGGCGCCGCCCCCAGGGATCGGACGCGTTGATCACCGCCCGGGCGGCGCGCTCGGGACGGAACAGCTCGGACTTGGCGGCGAAGTAGGAGTCCATGCTCCCGTGGAAGTCGAGATGCTCGTGGGAGAGGTTGGTGAACACGGCCGCCGAGAACGACACCGCGTCCACGCGGTGCTGGGCCAGGGCGTGGGACGACACCTCCATGGCCACCGCCCGCACCCCGCGTCCCTCCATCTCGGCCAGGATGCGCTGCAGATCGGTGGACTCCGGCGTGGTGCGCGACCCGCTGAGCGTGCCCAGCACGTCGGCCCCGACGCCGACGGCGTCGAGCACCGCCTTCAGCATGTGGGTCACGGTGGTCTTGCCGTTGGTCCCCGTAACGCCGACCACGGACAGGCGTTCCGACGGGTGCCCGAAGAGGGCGGCGGCAACGAGAGCCATGGCCGGCCGGACGGCGCCGACCCGGACCTGGACGGCGTCGACCGGAAGCCGCTGTTCACAGAGCAGGGCGGCCGCCCCCGCCGCCACCGCGCCGGCGGCGAAGTCGTGGCCGTCGAGCGCCCCGCCCGGCACGCAGCAGAACAGCGCTCCCGGCCCGACGAGGCGGGAGTCGTGGGTGATGGCGCGGACGTCGACGCGGGACGGATCCCCGACGGTCTCGAGGACGTCGACTCCGCCGAGCAGCCGGTCCAGTCTCACTTTGGGGACAGCCTCGATCAGGGCTTCGGGGGCGGGGCCGTGGACCTCGGCACACTACCGGCGGTGGGATGGGTGCCCTGCCTGGAGGGGGTCGGAGAGGTCCGGCGGGGCGTTGGGGGGGCGGTCACGGGCAGGGGGTGGGTGGCGGGCCCGTCGTCGCTGCCGGCGGCGGCGGCGCTGGCGTCGATCCCGGGCACGTCCCATCCCAGGTTCCGCGGGGACGGAGGCGGGATCTGGAGCTGCCGGAGGGCGTACGCCACGATCTGGGAGAACACGGGGGCGGCGATGCTCCCGCCGTAGAAGACCGGCGTGGGACGGTCGAGCACGACGATGGCCGTGAGCTGGGGGTCCTCGGCCGGGGCAAAGCCCACGAACGAGGCCATGTACGACCCCGGCTGGTAGCCGGGGTGGCCGCTGGCGGGGATCTGGGCCGTGCCGGTCTTGCCCGCCACGTCGTAGCCGGGGATGGCGGCCTCGGTACCCGTCCCCTGGCTGACCACGTCCTCGAGCATGGCGGTCATCTGCCGGGCGGTGCGCGCCGAGACCACCCGGTGGCGGGGCGGGGCCGACACCGGCTGCAGGGTGCCGCCCGAGCCCTGCCATCCCTGGACCAGGCGGGGCGCCACCATCTGGCCGCCGTTGGCGATGGTGTTGTACACGTCGAGGATCTGCATGGGCGTCACCGCCACCCCCTGGCCGATCGGGATCGTTCCGATGGACGTGCCCGACCACTGCGACGTCGGCGGGAGGATCCCGCTCGACTCCCCGGGGGCCTCCAGTGGGGTGCGCTGGCCCAGACCGAAGGCGCGCATGTACTGGTAGATGCGCTGCGGGCCGAGCAGCTGCGAGATGTGCAGCGTCCCGACGTTCGAGGAGTAGGCGAGGATGTCGGGCACCGACCACCACTCGGTCGGGTGCTGCTCGGCGTCGTGGATGACCGAGCCGTCGAGGCCGACGCTGTAGGGCACGTTGAACCGCGATCCCGGCGTGACCGCTCCGGTCTCGAGGGCCGCCGACATGGTGACTCCCTTCATCACCGACCCGGGCTCGTACACCCGCGTCAGCGCGCCGTCGTCCGGCGCCGGCGACACGCCCGTGGGGCTCTTGGCGTCGGCCAGCATGCTGGCCAGGGCCAGGATCTGCCCGGTCCGCGACTGCATGATGACCGCGGTGCCCCCGAGGGCGTGGGACGAGACGATCTGCTGACTCAGCACCTGCTCGGTCTGGTACTGGATGGCGCTGTCGAGGGTGAGCTGGAGGCTCTGGCCGGGCAGCGCCCGCTGCAGCTCCTGCGGCGTTCCGGGAATGGTCTGCCCGCCCACTCCCTGCTGCACGCGGAGGATGCCGGGCCGCCCGGTCAGCTTGCCGTTGTACTGGTACTCGAGACCGGACAGCCCCTTGCCTGCGTATCCGACCACGCCGAGCAGCGAGGCGGCCAGCCCGCCATCGGGCTCGTAACGCTTGGGTTCCTGCAGGTAGGCGATGCCCGGAAGATCGAGCTTGCGGACCTGCTTCGCCACCGCGTCCGGCACGGAATGGGCCAGGTACTCGAAGCCGCCGTCCGCCGACAGCAGCTGCTGGACGTGCTGCTGGGGCAGCCCGAGCACGGGCGCGAGCTGGCGCGCCTCCCCCGCCGGATCGGTCACCTGGTGGGGATCGGCGTACACGGTCGTGAGCGGCACCGACAGAGCCAGGACGTTGCCGGAGCGATCGAGGATCGAGCCGCGCAGGGCGGGCAGGGTCAGCTCACGCGTGCGCTCGGAGACGCCGTAGGCGGCGTACCGGGAAGCCTGCAGGGCCTGAACCTGCACCAGCCGGACCACCACGATCGAGAAGACCAGGCACGTCACCGCCATCACCGCGCCGACGCGGCGCGACGACAGCTGAGTCGCCGGCCGCCGGGGCGGCCGCCGGGGCGGCGGGGTGTGGCGGCGCAGGGTCCCGGATCCCGCCGAACCCGGCGGGGTCATGGCGGGGTGGTGGCGGTCGTCGAGGTGGTCGGGGACTGAGAGGAGGTCGAGGACTTGGAGCTGGTGGAGGACCTGGACGCGGTGGACGACGACGCGGTCGTCGGCGTGGTGGCGGACTGGGCCCGCACGAGCGGGCCGTGGTGGCCGGGGACCAGGTAGGTGATGCTCGGCGGGGACACCATCCCGAGCTGCTTCTGGGCGTCGGAGACCACCCGCTCCGGGGCCTGGAGCTGGGCCACCTGGAGACGGAGCTGGTCGTTCACCGAGCGGGCGGCGTCGATACGCGAGCTCAGCGCCGCCAGCTGGAACTGCTGCTGCGCCAGCACCACGTGCACCACCACGACGGCGAACAGGCCGAGGGCGGCCAGGACGGCCGCACCGCCGACCAGCAGGCGCCGGCGGCGGCGGCGGGCCGCGGGCGAGAGCTCGGCGCGGCCGACGACCCGGAGGGGCGGGGGCGCCGGGCGCGGACGCGCCGGGGCCGGGACCGGGGACCGCCGGAGACGGGGGGGCGCGGGGCGCTGGGTGGCGGTCACGCCGCCGGCGCCGCCGACCACTCGACGGCGCGGAGCCGCGCCGCGCTGGCTCGGGGGTTGGCCTCCACCTCGGCGGCGCCGGCCTTGCGGGCGCCGCGGTTGAGGAGGCGGGCGCGGGGGCGGGCCCCACAGACGCACGGTAGGCCGGGCGGGCACACGCAGCCTCCCGTGGCCCAGTGGGAGAAGCGGGCCTTGACCAGCCGGTCCTCGCCGGAGTGGTAGGCGATCACGCACACCCGCCCGGAGGGGACGATCACTTCCGGGACGGCGTAGAGGGCCGCCGCCAGCTGATCCAGCTCTCCGTTCACCTCGACCCGCACCGCCTGGAACACCCGGGCGGCGGGGTGGCCCCGCCGGCGGGCCGGGGCGGGGACGGCGGCGGCCACCACCTCGGCCAGCTGACTGGTGTCCTGGATGGGCCGGGCCCGGACGACGGCGCGGGCGATCCTCCGGGCCAGGCGGCCCTCCCCGCTGGCCGCGAACAGAGCCGCCAGCTCGGCCTCGGGATACCCGTTCACGACATCGGCGGCGGTGAGGGCCGCGGTCGGGTCCATGCGCATGTCGAGCGGTCCGCCGGCGCGGTAGGAGAAGCCGCGCTCGGGCCGGTCGAGCTGGGGGGAGCTCACCCCGAGGTCGAACAGGACGCCGACGACCGCGAGCCCGGTCCGGGCCGACCACGCCCCCGCCCGCTCGGCGAGGGAGTCAAACGGGGCATGGAGCAGCTCGACCCGGGGCCCGAAGCGGCCCAGCCGGGCCCCGGCGGCGACCAGGGCGTCGGGATCGCGGTCGAGCCCCAGCACCGAGAGCCCGGGGTGGGCCTCGAGGATGGCCTCGGCGTGGCCGCCGCCGCCGATGGTGGCGTCGACGACCGCACCGGGCGGCACCGGGGAGAACAGCTCCACGACCTCGGCCACCATGACCGGGGAGTGGGTGAAGTCCTGGGCCATCTGCAGCCCCTCGATCAGCAGGGCGTCGCCGGGATTTCTCCCCGGCTGACAAGGATGGAAGCGGGCGGAGTAGGGATCTTCCACCACGCCGATCGAGGGGCTGCAGGTGGGCCGGGACCGTTCCCCCGTCCTCCCGCAGCAGCGATGCCGATTCTCGTGCTCGTCTCCTAGCCGTCCTCTCCTTCCGCCAGGCGCCGCTCCTCGGGCGCCACGCTGTCCTGCCACACCTGCGGGTTCCACAGCTCGACCCGGTCGATGGCCCCGGTCACGAGCACGGGCGCCTCGGGCTCCAGCCGGGCGAAGTCCCGCAGGTGACCGGGTATGGCCATCCGTCCCTGCCTGTCGACGTCGACCTCGTGGGAGCCGGCCGACCACACCCGGGCCCGGTTGCGCTCGCCTCGCCCTTCTCTGGCTGCCTGCTCCATCTCGGTCATGCGGTTCTCGAACTCCTCGGGCGTCCAGAGCGCCAGGCACCCGTCGTTGTACTGGGACAGAAAGCCGCCCCGCTCGAAAGGGGCCCGGAACCTGACCGGCAGGATCACCCGACCCTTCGGGTCGACCGAGTGCTCGTAACGACCGAAGAATCGAGCCACCCGGATCCACCACCCTGCTCCCAGTCGCGCTTCGGGCCCCTCCCTTTCGCGCCACTGGCCTCCACATTACGCCCCGTCTCCCCACTGGTCAACAAACCAGAACCGTTTTTCCGGTCCGGATCGGGAGGGCCGCGCCCGCGGGGATTCGCAGGGGACGCACAGAAAGGCGGAGCCCCCGGGGGCCCGCCGCGGTGTCAGGGC
>DASUHN010000054.1 GCA_036273495.1 Acidimicrobiales bacterium
CGGAGATGTCCGCCCGGGCCGGAGCCGAGCACGGCCAGGACGTTGCGGGTGATGCCCGTCAGGGCGGCGGTCACGTCGGGGATGGCGGGGGGCACCAGGGCGGCGGGGATCTGGGGCGGGGCGTCGGCCAGCTTGCTCACCCACCAGTTGGTGCCGGTGGCGAACACCCCTCCCCCACCGGGGGCGGTGTAGTAGGTGACATCGGAGTGACCGGGCCGGCCCCGGCACACCAGCGGGGAGTGGGCCCAGATCTCCACGTTGCGCGGGCCCGGCACCGTCAGGTCGAAGGCGTCGTACTCCGAGCCCACGACGTGGGGCAGGGCGTCCCCGCTCCGCAGGCCGGTTCCCTCCAGGCCCCAGGCCGCCGGCGCCGCCACCACCAGCGACGCGTCGACGGGGTTGGACTGGTACATGTTGCCGATCAGGAGGCTCTCCGGTCGGGGACGGGGCCCGCTCGGCCAGTCCGAGGTGACGTCGATGTCGTCGCGGCCGTTGAGGGGGTCCTCGGTTGCGACCTTGTAGCACACGACCCGCCGGCGCACGCCGGTGGTCGGGCTGGCCTCGAAGCGGATGTGGCGGAAGCAGGCGTTGGCCCCGAGGAACGCCAGGTTGACGCCGGCGTCGCGCGCCGCCAGCGCCCCGTCGAACATGGCCCGGGACCAGTACTCGTCGTGTCCGAGGCTCACGAGCACCCGGTGGCGGGTGAGCCGCTCGGGATTGCGGGACAGGTCGAGGTCGGTCCAGTACGCCATGTCGAGACCCCAGCGCTCGGCCAGCATCAGGAACGGGAGCTCGTTGCCCAGCCAGTCGGCGGCGCCGTTGGCCCAGTCGTCGTTGACCAGCCCGTAGGGGCGGTCGAACGACACCACCCGGGAGCGCGCCGCGTACGCCTCCCCGTTCCCCTGGCGGCCCAGGTACAGGCTGTAGCCGCCCCAGAGGTTGTAGGCCTGCCACGTGGTCACCGCGTTGAGGACCACCACCGCCGCCTCGCTGTGGTCGTCGCGCACCGTCAGCGGGACGTACTGCTGCTGCCCGCCGGCCCCGGCCAGCTTGAGCAGGTAATTGCCGGGAGGCCAGTCGTAGGTCACCGGGAAGCGCAGCGCGGGCGGCCACGCGCACTCGACCATGTTGATTCCGGGGGTGAACTGCGGCGGGGCCTGGGGGTGCCCCGGCGTCTCCGGGGAGCGCCAGACCAGCCGGGCGCCCCGGCCGCCGTACCAGCCCATCCGGTAGGCCTCGACGTGGAAGGTGGGCTCGGTCGTGCTCACGAACAGCGTGACGGTCTCGCCGGGCGCGGCGCTGGCCCGGTCGGCGTAGCCCTCGATGGCGTGGGGCACGGGCCGGCCCGTCACGATCCAGTCCAGGGTGCCGGGGCGGGCGTTCTCGGCCCGGACCCAACCGGCCGTGGGCAGCTCGGGGGGAGCGGGCGCGGGGACGGCGCGGGCCACGCCCCCCGTCAGCCCGGCCGCCACCGCCGCGGCGGAGCCGGTCAGGAAGCGGCGGCGGCTGATCTTGCTCACGTCGGCCGGTTCCTCCACCTCCGGACCCACAGTAGGAGGGGCCTCAGGCGGGTAGAAATCCCAGATGCTCGAGGGTTGAGCGGAAGGCCCCGAACAGCGGGAGCGACCCGACCTCGGGGGCCGGGACCCAGCGGGCCTCGGCGGTCTCCCAGCTCAGGACGGGCGGCACGGGGAAGCGGTGGGAGACGTCGAGGACCACGGTCCAGTAGCTCCACCCGCCGTGGTCGTCCTCGTGGATGTGGGCCAGCTCGTAGGACGCCCCGAAGGTGCCGATCTCCTCGGCGAACTCGCGGAGGGCGCCGTCGAGGGGGCTCTCCCCCTGGTCGAGGGCCCCGCCCGGGACGGCCCACGTCCCGCCCTGGTGGCAGTGCACCGAGCGGCGGGCCAGGAGGTACCAGGGACCGGTGGCGTCGACGTGGCGGGCCAGCACCCCGGCCGCCCCGAAGCGGCCCCAGCGGCTGGACCCGTCGGCCAGGACGACGAAGCCGTCCCCTGACTGTCGCATGGCCCCATCATGGCCGGGGTACACGCGGGACATGCCCGAGATCGGTCTGTTCCTGTCCAGCGAGGAGCACGGGCCCGGTGCGCTGCTGCGCTTCGCCCGGATGGGTGAGGAGGCGGGGTTCCGGTCCGCGTTCATCTCCGACCACTACCACCCCTGGCTCGAGCGCCAGGGGGAGAGCCCCTTCGTCTGGAGCGTCATCGGCGCCATCGCAGGCACCACCCGCCTGAAGGTGATGACCGGGGTCACCTGCCCGACCGTCCGCATCCACCCGGCCGTCCTCGCCCAGGCGGCGGCCACCTCGGCGCTGCTGCTGGAGGGGCGCTTCTCCTTCGGCGTAGGCAGCGGGGAGGCGCTCAACGAGCACATCCTCGGGGACCGCTGGCCCCCGGCCGACGTCCGCCTGGAGATGCTGGAGGAGGCCGTCGAGGTCATGCGCGAGCTGTGGAAGGGGGAGTTCGTCACCCACCGCGGCCGGCACTACACGGTCGAGAACGCCCGGATCTACTCGGCGCCGGACAGCCCGCCCCCGGTCATGGTGTCGGCCTTCGGGCCCAAGGCCACCAAGGTGGCGGCGCGCATCGGGGACGGCTTCGTCACCACCGCCCCCGACTCCGACGCCATCCGGGCCTACCGCGACGCGGGTGGGAAGGGCCCCACGGTCGCGGCGGTCAAGGTGTGCTGGGGCCGGGACGAGTCGGCCGCCCGCAAGCTGGCCCACGACCTGTGGCGCACCACCGGCGTCCCTGGGGAGCTCAGCCAGGAGCTGCCGATGCCCGCCCACTTCGAGCAGGCCTCGCAGACCGTCACCGAGGAGATGGTCGCCGACAAGATCGCCTGCGGCCCCGATCCCGAGCGGCACGTCGGCGCCCTCCGCGTGTACCTCGAGGCGGGCTTCGACGAGGTGTACGTGAGCCAGATCGGTGAGGACCAGGGCGGCTTCTTCGACTTCTACTTCTCGGAGGTGGCGCCCCGGCTCGGTGTCTCCTGACTGTCGTCGCCCAGCTCCATGGTCACTTGGACCACGCCGCCGGCCAGGCCGGTGCGGGTCGGCAGGCCCGACGCCCGGAAGACCTTGAGCATGGGCTGGTTGCCGACGAGCGTCTCGGCCACGAGCCGCCGGATGCCCTCGCGGCGGGCTATCGGTGCCAGGCGGGCCAGCAGCTCCCGCCCGAGGCCCTGGCCCTGCAGGTCGTCGGCCACCACGAACGCCACCTCGGCCTCGTCGGTCCCCGGCAGCCGGTCGTAGCGGCCCACGGCCTGGATGCACCCCGCGGCGTCGACGGCCACCAGGGCCACGCGGTCGTGCTGGTCGAGGTGGGTGAAGCGGTTGACCTCGGCGGGCAGGAGCCGGGGGTGGGCGCTGAAGAACCGTAGGTAGACCGTCTCGGGAGAGAGGCGGCCGTGGAACTCGACCAGGCGGTCGTCGTCGTCCGGGGCCATCCGCCGGATCGTCACCACCTTCCCGTCGCGGAGGGTGACGGCCGCGCCCGGACCCCGGCCCCAGAACTCGAGGACGAGCCGGAACGGCCCGTCGATGCCGACCTCATGGGGCGTGGCCGGCGGGATCGCCTGGGATCGCCCGGCCCCGATGGCGCGCTCGACCGGCG
>DASUHN010000055.1 GCA_036273495.1 Acidimicrobiales bacterium
GCCTCGAGAACGTGCCGGCGGATGGCCCCGCCATCCTGGCGGGGAACCATCTCTCGTTCATCGACTCGTTCTTCCTGCCCCTCGTGCTGCGCCGCCGGATCACCTTCGTCGCCAAGGCGGAGTACTTCGACGATCCCAAGACGGCCTGGTTCTTCCGGGCGGTGGGCCAGATCCCGATCAAGAGGGGGGACGGGCACGCCTCGGCGCGGGCGTTGGAGACGGCCAAGGAGGTCGTCAACGCCGGCGGCCTCTTCGGGATCTACCCGGAGGGAACCCGCTCCCCGGACGGGCGGCTCTACAAGGGCCACACCGGAGTGGCCCGCCTGGCGGCGGACACCGGGGCTCCGGTGATCGCCGTGGCGATGGTGGGCACGGACGAGGCGCAGCCCATCGGGCGGATCCTGCCCCGGGTGTTCCGCACCATCCGGGTGCGGTTCTCCGAGCCTCGCCACCTGCAGGCCGACGGGGGGCGGCCCGACCCGCTGATGCTGCGGCGCTTCACCGACCAGGTCATGTTCAGCCTGCAGGAGCTCTCGGGCCAGGAGTACGTCAACCGCTACGCCAAGCGCGCCGAGGCGGTGGGAGTGGCCGAGGTCAGCCGGCCCCATCCGGTGGCGCCGGCGGGGAAGTCACCGGTGCCGAGCTTCGTCGGCGCCGGGGCCGGCGCCGGAGCCGGTCTGGCCGTCTAGCCCCGCCGGGCCCACCCCCGGGCCCGCTCCACCGCCCGGGTCCATCCGGCGTGGGCGGGGTCGGCCGCCTGGCCGGCTCCCTGACCGGTCACCTCGTCGGGTTGGTCCGACGGGCGGAACACGGCGGCGGCCGACCACTGCCGGGCCAGCTCGTCGGTTCCGCCCCACACTCCCTCCGCCACGCCCGCCAACCAGGCCGCGCCCCGGGCCGTGGTCTCAACCACATCGGCCCGGGCCACGGGGACGCGCAGCTGGTCGGCCTGCAGCTGGAGCAGGACGTCCATGACCGAGGCCCCACCGTCCACCCGCATCTCCTCGACCTGTCGTCCGGCGGCCCGGCTCATGGCCTCGACCACGTCCCGGGACTGGTAGGCCATCGCCTCCACCGCGGCGCGCACCAGATGGGCCCGCCCCGAGCCCCGCGTGATGCCGGTGATCACCCCCCGGGCGTCGGGGTCCCACCACGGGCTGCCCAGGCCCGCCAGGGCCGGGACGAAGTAGACGCCGTCCGCGCCGGGGATGCCCGCCGCCAACGGGCCGGCGTCGGCCGCGCTGTCGATGATGCCGAGCCCGTCGCGGAGCCACTGCAGGGCGGCGCCGGTGACGAAGACGGCTCCCTCGAGGGCGTAGACCGGCCCGCTGCCGTGGTCCCGCCCGAGATCCCACGCCACCGTGGTGAGGAGGCCCTCGGCCGGCTCCGGGCACTCCGCTCCGACATTCATGAGGACGAAGCTGCCCGTTCCGTAGGTGTTCTTGGTCATGCCCGCCGAGAAGCACGCCTGACCGAACAGGGCGGCCTGCTGGTCGCCGGCGATGCCCGCCACCGGGATCCCCTTCGGCACGCCCCCGATGCCTCCGGGCGTCGTGCCGACGCGGCCCGAGGACGGCAGGACCTCGGGCAGCGATCCGGTGGGGAGCCCGAAGAGCTCGGTCAGCTCGTCGTCCCACGCCCCGGTGCGGATGTCGTAGACGAGGGTGCGGCTGGCGTTGCTCGGGTCGGTCGCGAAGACGCCTCCGGTGGGTCCGCCGGTCAGGTTCCACAGCACCCACGAGTCGACGGTGCCGAGAGCCAGGGCCGCGGCCGGATCCTGCTGGGCCCCGACGCCGCCCGGGCCGAGCAGCCACTCCCACTTGGTGGCGGAGAAGTAGGAGTCGAGGACCAGCCCGGTCTTGCGCCGGATCGTGGGGAGGTGGCCGGCGGCCTCCAGCTCCTCGCAGCGGGCGGCCGTGCGCCGGTCCTGCCACACGATGGCCCGTTGGAGCGGTCGCCCGGTGCGGCGGTCCCACGCCAGCGCCGTCTCGCGCTGGTTGGTGATCCCGATGGCGGCCGGTGTCTCCTGCATGCGCCCGGTGACCTCGGCCAGGGTGGCGGCCACCTGGGCCCAGATCTCGGCCGGGTCGTGCTCCACCCACCCGGGCCGGGGGAAGTGCTGGGTCAGCTCCCGGTAGGCCGTGTCCACCGGCCGGCCGGTGCCGTCGAAGGCGATGGTCCGCACCCCGGTCGTGCCGGCATCGATGGCGAGCACCACGGCCATGGCGGGCCGAGACCGTAGCCGCGGCCGGTGCGTCCCCTTTCGAGCGGGTGGGGGAGGAGGGGGACCTACCCGCGGATTGAAATTTCATGCCGTATATGAAAATTCACATACGACCGGGTCAAACCGGACGATCCTCAGTCGACCGTCCGAGATCCGAGCCGGACTATTCGACGATCCGTGGTGACGCCGTCACTGATGCGGGCGAAATGCCGGCCATATATGAAAGTTCACATACGGCGCCGCAAAAGCAGATTCGGGGTTCCTCCCCTCCTCCTTCCTCTCCCCCCAGCGGCCATCCCCGCCACCCCACCTCCTCCCGAGCGGGGCGTTCAGAACATCGCCACCGTCCACGGGGCCCGGTCCCAGGCCAGGGCCAGATCGAGCGCCCGTACCGCGCCGGGGTTGTTCTCCCGGACCAGCCCGGCATGGGCCAGCGTCGCCAGGCGGTGGCCACCCAGGTACACCGAGGCCAGCGACGCCGCGCTCATCACCAGGTCCGGGTTGCCGGCGCCCCGGTCGACCTCGGCGCCGTCGGGCCCCGCCTCCAGGGCCCACGCCCCCTCGTTCCAGGGACACCACGGGTCGGTGATCCCGATCACGACCTTCACCGGATTGGTCCACGCCCGGGCCCGCAGGGCGGCGCCCAGGTCGACCAGACGCAGCCAGACGGCGTCGTTGATCCGGCGCCTCAAGGCCCGTCGATCGGTGACCAACCACTCGAGCGGGTCGTCGGGCGGCCGGTTGTACGCCGAGACCGTCCCCACCAGGTCGACGCCGAAGACGTACCGCCAGAGAGCCGCATGGGCCGCCGGTGAGACCGCCAGCAGCTCGGAGATGCTCAACCGGTTGTCGGGCCCCCGGTACCCCCAGGAGGCGTCGACGCGGTAGGACGCGTAACCGACCGCGGCCTTGCCGTCCGAGACCACGGCCCGCAGCGTGCCTCCATCCCGATCCTTGAGCACCCGGTCCCACCACGCCGGCGGGCGCTCCATCGCCCCCGGCACCACAGGGCGGAGCCGCTCGTACACCTCCTCCATCGACCCCCGGGCCTTTTCGGTCGCCACCAGGCGGACCTCCAGC
>DASUHN010000056.1 GCA_036273495.1 Acidimicrobiales bacterium
ATGCCGCCCTGTGGCAGCGCTCGATCGGGGACGAGCCGGCCTGGGACAGCCCATGGGGTCGCGGGCGGCCCGGCTGGCACGCCGAGTGCACGGCCATGGCCGTCTCCACCTTCGGGCCGACAGTCGACCTACATGTGGGCGGGCAGGAGCTGGCTTTCCCTCACCACGCCTACGAGTCCGCCCAGGCCGAGGCCTACACCGGGGTGGCTCCCTTCGCCCGGGCCTGGTTGCATACCGGCACGGTCATGCTCGGGGGAGAGAAGATGGCCAAGTCCGCCGGAAACCTGGTGTTCGTGGGTGACCTGCTGAAGCGGTACCCGCCGGGAGCGTTGCGCTACTTGATCCTCTCCCGGTCCTGGGGCGAGCCCTGGGATTTCGCCGAGGAGGACCTCAATGCCGCGGCTGCCCATGTGGAAACGCTGTGGAGCTACGCCGCCAAGCCCGGAGGCTCCACCGGCGCGGGCCGGGCGGTTGTGTCGACCCTGCTGGCCAACCTCGACGTACAAGGGGCTCTCGGCGTTGCCGAGGAGGCAGGCGGCCAGGTGCTCCGGGAGCTGGTCGGCCTGCTGGGCCTGCAATAGGTGCCGGAGCGGAGACGCGCCTTCCAGTGACAAATGGCACCCCGGCGCTGAACCGATGCGCGAGAGTGGGAACCCGCTGTGGCGCCGCTGGCGACAGCTCCATCCTGCCGGCCGCGGCGAGCAGCAGGAGAGGGTTGCGCAGCTGTCGGCCCAGCACCGCCACGGGCCTGACCGCGTGACTGCCCAGCACATTCGGGCCCAGCCGTTCGAGGCGCTCGGCGGCCTCGGCCGTGGAGAGCCCGCCCGGCCCGTTTCTCAGCCGTCCGAGAGCCTCGTCGCAGGACAGAGCGCCGGCGGTCACCATGTCCAGCCGGGGCCAGACGCGAAGCTCAGGACCGGGGACGCCACTCCACCAGGATCCCTACCGCAGCCGGGGTGCGCTTGAAGCGGTTGACAGCACCGGCGTGGCACCGCTCACACGGTCGGCGCCCTTCGGCTCCGGTCGAGGCCGGGGAGCACTTCGTTTAGCACCCAGGCCAGGGTCTGGACCCGATCGGAGCAGCGTCTCGATCGCCGTGGGCAGCGACAGGAACCCTTGGGGTCGGCCGTCGGGCTCGATCACGAGGAGGTGGCGCACGTGGTGGCGGACCATCATCCGCACTGCGTCGGCCAGGGTGGTGGTCGTCGTCGCCCAGACCGGAGCCAACGAGGCAACCTCGCCGACCGGCGCGTCGGGTCCCATGCCGGCGGCCAGGCCGGAGGCCAAGTCGTGGTCAGTCACCAGCTCAGCTGGTCCTGTTCCGACCAGCAGACATGACGACTGGCGGTCCTGCATGAGCGCGGCAGCTTCCCGCAGGGTGGCCGAGCGGCTCACCCGGACCGGGGGGTCGAGCGCCAACGAGGCCAGGTGCAGGTCTCCGGGTGCCCCGGTGTGCATCATCGTCATGGCGCGAGTCTCGGCCAACGTCCGTGTCCTTGGAAGGGCCAGAAGTCCCCAAGTTTGGATGCCGGAGACCGAAGCCAAGCCAGGCCGCGGCAGCCGGGGCGAGGGCCGGAGTCCCAGAAATCCCACAGGAGAAGTTGTGACATTCGGCCCCTCCGCCGGACCAGCTGAGAGAGTTCCATGGAACCAGGACAATCGGCAGGTCGTAATCGAGGAGTGAGGACGATGCAACTGAGGGAGCGTCTCAGGAGGGCGCCCGTCACGGCTCCTCCCACCTGCTCATGCCAGGAGGCAGCGCAGATCATGGCCTCGTACGACGTGGGGTCCTTGCTCGTGGTCGACGCTGGTCGGCTGGTCGGCATCGTGACCGACCGGGACCTCGTTGTGCGAGCCTTCTCTTCCGGCATGGATTCCGCCACATCGTTGGCTGACGTGATGACGGCCAGTCCCGTGAGCGTCCAGGGGGGTTCCGACATCTCCGTGGCAGCCGACGTGATGGCCTGCGCGGGGGTCCGGCGCGTTCCGGTCCTCGAAGGCACCGAGGTGGCAGGTGTGGTGAGCCTCGATGACGTGCTCAGGGATTGGCCTGTCTGGATACAACCTCGTCGTCACCTGATGCCGCGCCCCATGGTCCTCGGGATCCGACACCGACGCCATCGTGCGCCGGTGCCACTCCACCCCTCTCGGCGCCCGGGCCTGAGCGGATTGCCTGCCCTAAGGGGGTGTGGGATGTCGCGGTCGGTCGCATGACCGCCTAGGAAGGGCGGCGGCCATGCTGCGCTCCGCCCTCGCAGCCTGAAAGGAAGCGACATGTCGACAACAATCTGGCCGCACCGTGGAGCGCTGCCGTCCGACGACAGTGCATCAGGTGAGATGCGGACGTCTCAACGGCTGCGATGGCTCTGGAGCCGGTCGCTGGACCACTACCCCGACTCCGGTCGGCGCTACATGTACCTCGGCATCGTCGGGCTGGCGGCCATAGTCCTGTACTACGGGTACTACGTCCCCGCCGCGGTGACGCCGGACATCATCGCCTACTACCACCGCAGCTTCCCGTTCTTCGTCTACATCGTGGTCGTGGGGAACGCGGTGGGTGCGTTCGCCTCGATCTTCGCGGGACTGGGTGACCGCTGGGGCCGGGCCAACATGGTCGTAGGCGGGCTGCTGATATCGAGCTGCCTGGTGGCGTTCGGCCTGCCCAACTCCCCGAACCTGTGGGTGTACGCGGTCCTCTACTCCATGCTGGGCTTCGTCGAGGGGATCTGCCTGGTGGCCATCCCCGCCCTGGTGCGGGACTTCTCCCCTCAGCTCGGTCGGGGCAAGGCCATGAGTTTCTACGCCATCGGACCGGTGGCCGGGGCCCTGGTCGTGGCGGTGGTCTCGAGCCACACCCTGCACCACCTGCTGGCCTGGCAGGACCAGTTCATCATCGCCGGCCTCGCCGGCCTGGGCGTCTCCGCCCTGGCCGTCGCCGGCCTGCGGGAGCTCTCCCCGCGCCTGCGTGACCAGCTCATGGTCAGCCTGAAGGACCGGGCCCTGGTCGAGGCCAGGGCGGCCGGCATCGACATCCGGCAGGTGATCGAGCACCCATGGCGCCAGATGCTCCACCTCGACGTGATCGGCTCGAGCATCGGCATCAGCGTGTTCCTGGTCATGTACTACACGATCATCGCCTTCTTCGTCGTCTACATGGGAGCCACCTTCGGCTACAGCGAGCAACGGGCCAACAGCCTGGGCAACTGGATGTGGGCGTTCAACATCGGGTCGATCATCGTGATCGGGGTCCTGTCCGACCGGATGCGGGTCCGCAAGCCGTTCATGGTGGTGGGGGCGCTGGGGGCCATGGTGGCGACCGTCCTCTTTGCCCTGCGGACCGGTCACCCCGACACCGGCTACTACACGTTCGTCTGGATCATGGCCCTGCTGGCCGTGTTCTTCGGCTTTGTGTTCGTCGGCTGGCTGGCCGGCTTCACCGAGACGGTCGAGCGCCGCAACCCCGCTCTCATCGCCACCGGCCTGGCGGTGTGGGGCTGGATCCTGCGGATCGCGGTATCGGTCTCGTTCCTCGTCCTGCCGTTCATCGTCACCCAGATGAGCCCGATCGTGGAGCACGGGGTACAGCTGCAGGCCATCCAGGCCCGCTACCCGGCCGAGGTCGCCACCCTGCAGGTCATCGACGCCAGGACGGCGGCCATCCTGGCCGCCAGTCCCACGAACGGAGCGGCGGTCTCCACGGCGGTCACCGAGATCTCCGGCCAGCTCCACGTCACCGCCCCGACGGCGCTGCAGCGGCTGGTGGCAGTGGGCAAGGTGGCGGCCACCCCCCAGGGCAAGGCCGACCTGGCCTACCTCCAGGCGTACGGGCCGGCGGCCCAGAGGGCGCAGGCCGTGGCCCCCGCTGAGTGGCGGCGCTGGTGGTGGATCGGCCTCGGGTGCCAGGCGGCGTTCCTCCCCTTCGTCTTCCTGATCAAGGGCCGGTGGCGCCCGTCCCGGGCCCGACGTGACGAGGAGGAGCACGAGCGGCGGGTGGCCGGTGAGTTGCGGATGTTGGAGGCGTCGGTCCGCTCGGCGGGTGAAGCGCTACGTGGAGGAGCCTGGAAGTGACCTCGTCCGGGAGGCCATGGAGGAGGCGGCGGCCTGGGTCATTTGCCGGACGGTTTCGTGGAGACCTTCCGGGCCGTGGGCCTGACCGCCGGCCAAGCGCCCACTCGGGCCATGAGGGAGGAGTGGGGGGCTTTCGGGGTGGTGGAGGTCGGCCAGGCTCTAGTCGAGAGGGCGGCGGAGCTGGCCCTTCACAGGGACCTGCGAAGCCTCGACGCCGGCACCTGGCCGCGGCTCTCACTCTTCCCCAGGACGATCTCGTGCTCATCACCTGGGGTCGCCGCCTTCATGCGGCCGCCCGGGCTGAGGGGCTGCTTCTGATCCCTGATCGGTTGTCGTAGATCTCCCGGCCTCGGATCCCGGTTTGTTGCCGAGGGGTGGCCATCCCTTGCAGGTGGCTCCCAGGGGTACCGACGCGGCATACGGAACCGTCCCCGACCGGCGCTTCTGGGACAGGCGCCAAGGAATCTCTTATCGTGCGTCGCTCTGAGTTTCACTCTTCGCCTTCGGAGGGGCTCCCTCGTGATTGATCGTTACCAACAGGATCCATCGATCCCACCGTGCGACACTGAGGCATGCCATCTCGCGGTGAAGTCTGGCGGGCGTTCGGTGCGGAAGCATCCGCCGTCGTCATCTTGTCCGCTCGTGACGAGGCGGACCTTCGCGCGATCTACGTGGTACCGGCCGCCGAGACTGACATCGCTGGAGCCGCTGTCGAACTCCCGGTCGGCCGCGAGGAAGGGCTCTCCTCCGGCGTCGTGCGAGTTGCGCTAGCTCGACCGGACCGGATCAACTGCTCGTGGCTCGTGAGCCTGAAAAAGACCGACCTGAATGAACAAACTGGGGCTCTGTCGGAAAAGAAGCTCTCCAAGCTCGCGGAGATGCTCCGGCTTGGCGGTCTCGAGTGACGCTCATGTCCCTTATCGCCGGTTACCGGTCTGGCGGATATCAGCCTGTGGCGCTATAGACGCGCCACTCACCGGGGATGCCTTTCAGGTGGTGGGCTCCGCGGTCCTCGAAGCCGATCCCGGAGCCGGCGACAAGATCGACGACCGTGCGGGATACCAGGATCTCGCCGGCTTGGGCCAGGGAGCCAATCCGGGCGCCGAGGTGCACGGCGATACCAGCGAGGTCATCCCCTCGTACCTCACACTCACCGGTGTGAATCCCGGCGCGGACGTCCAGCCCGAGCCGTCGAGCGCCGTCCCGGACGGCCCAGGCGCAGCGGACGGCTCGGGCCGGCCCGTCGAAGGCAGCGAAGAACCCGTCCCCCGTGGTCTTGACCTCCCGTCCCTCGAAGCGTTCGAGCTGCCGGCGGACCATGGCATCGTGATCATCGAGCAGCACCCGCCAGTGCCCGTCGCCGATCTCGCCGGCCTGCCTGGTGGAATCGACAATGTCGGTGAAGAGCACCGTGGCCAGGATCCGGTCCACGACAGGGGCAGAGCGTTCACCGGTGACGAACTCCTCGGTCTCGGCCACCAAGGCATCGACGTCTCCGATGAAGGGATAGGTGTCCTGTCCGGGGAGGGCCACGAAGCGGGCGCCAGCAATGTGGTCGGCAAGATACTGACCCATCGCCATCGGAATTACCCGGGAGCCCTCCCGGTGCAGCACCAGGGTCGGGACGGTGATCGAACTGAGGACAGGACGTACGTCACTGCCATAACTGCGCCGGAAGACCGCCGCCGCCCGAGCTGGGCTGGAAACGCTCGTGGTGCGTTCTGTCCAGCGCCGCCGGAAGGCCTGGTCGCTGCTCGGAGCCCACAGCTCGTAGCCCAGATCCGGCCAAACCTCGGTGATACGAGTCGCCATCCGATCCAGGAACTCAGCGGCGAACCCAATCGGATAGTCAGGCCCGGCGGTTAGGGCAGCATAGCTGCAGTAGAGGATCAGACGATCCACGCGCTCTGGATAGGTGGCGGCAAAGAGCATCGCCAGTGGACCCCCGTCGACATAGCCGAAGAGGGTGGCGCGCTCGATACCCAACGCGTCCAAAACGGCTCGGACGTCGTCCATGCGCTCCTCAAGGGTCGGTGGCTCGGAGGACGGAAGCGGATCGGACATGCCGGCCCCTCGCTCATCCATCATCACCAGACGGCAGAAGGACGTCAGCTTCTCCTCGTAGCGCCTGAAGAGTGGCTCGTCCTGGTTCAACCTCAGGTGTGTCACCCCAGCGATCAGATACACGATGTCAGGCGGGCCGTCGCCCATAGTGGCGTAGGCGACATAAAGCCCATCTCTGGTCCGGGCATACTTGACGTCAAGGGCGGCGTCCACGCCTCAGCACCCTATCCACAAGCACGTGCTCCCCAAGCCACGTACTAAGCTAAGACTTGTATAGCCCGCGGCGTCCCCTTATTCCCGGAGGTCGGTGGTACTGGGCCTGCCCCACATCGCTGGGCATGGGACCGGACCGATTCCTCCTCTTCGGTGCAGGACGACAACCGCGACCCGCCGACGAGTGAGCCCCGAGCGAGGGGTCAGGCGGGAAGGATGTTGGCGTTCAGGTGCAGGACGTTGGCGGGGTCGTACTTGGCCTTGATAGCCCGGAGCCGCTCGTACTTGTCGCCGTAGGCGTTGCGCACCCGTTCCTCTTCGTACTCGGTCATGAAGTTGACGTAGCTGCCCACATTGCCGGCGTGAGAGACGAGGCCCGCCCAGTAGTCACGGACCCAGCCCCGCTCGGCCTCGTACTGACTCGGATCCACGGCCGTGCCCGAGATGTTGACTACCCACCGGGTGGCCCGGTTGCCGCCGAAGGCCGAGTCGGCGTGGGACGCCCGGGCGTACACGCCCCCGAGCGGAAAGATCGGCACGAACGACAGGGGCGACATCTTCCGAGGCTGGTGCTCGGAGATCGCCTCGATGGCTCCGTCGGAGAGCTCGGCGAGATAGACCGCCTTCTCGTAGGAGTGCAGGCCCCACGGCGCCGATTCGTCGAACATCTGCTGGAGGGCCACGTATGGCATCGGCGTAACCAGCTCGACGATGGGCGACATGGCCTGCTTGATCGGGGCGATCAGTCCGGCGTGGGCGGCCTCGTCGGTCAGGCCCACCACGACCAAGGCAAACGTCGGCGTGAAGTGGAGGTTCTCAGGCACGAACGGCGCCGGCGGGGCGCTCAGGCCGGCAAGGAAGACGCCACACTCGTCGGGCAGGGTCGGTATGAACTCACGGGCGAAACGGAACAGCTGGGGACCGTCGTCCGGGGAGAACAGGAACAGGCCCAGATGGACCAGGGGGCCTACCGGGTGCAGGGCGAATTCGAACTCGGTTACCACTCCGAAGTTGCCGCCCCCGCCCCGGATGGCCCAGAACAGGTCCTCGTTCTCGTTGGCGGAGACCCGGTGGATCTGGCCGTCCGGACTCACCACCTCGGCGCCGACGAGGTTGTCGGATGACAGCCCGGCCAGACGGGACAGCCACCCGAATCCACCTCCGAGGGTGAGCCCGGCCACGCCCGTATGGCTGATGAAGCCTCCGGGTACGGCCAGGCCGTGCTCCTGGGTGGCGGCGTCGAACTCACCCCACGTCGTGCCCCCGCCGCACCGAGCCCGGCGGGCCGACGGGTCGACAACGACGTTCTTGAGGGGGGTCAGGTCGATCATCAGACCGCCGTCGGTCAGCGAGAAACCGGCGTAGTTGTGCCCACCTCCCCGCACGGACACCTCCAGCCCTCGCTCCACGGCGAAAGTCAGGGCGGCGGCCACGTCGGCACTCGAGGAGCAACGGGCCACCACCGACGGACGCCGCCCGATGGCGCCGTTCCAGATGTTCACGGCGTCGTCGTAGGCACTGTCGCCCGGAACGGCGACGACTCCCTGCACCGATTCGCGAAGCGCGACAAACGAGTCCGCAGCTGTCTCCGTCATTAGGTCCGCCTCCCTAAAAGTGCCCTACCTGCCGGGGTCCTGCGTTGGTGAGGGTATCGACGGGTCCGCCGTAGTCAAGGGCGTCGATCGACCCGACAGTCCGCATTGGGACCATTCGACCGGAATGTGGGGCTCCGCTCCAGTCCGTGGGTCCACTCCATATGTCCCATCTCCCGCGCTTGCCACCGGCCCGAGCGACCCTGCGGCTGGAGCCGGTCGGGCCCCCACGTGCCCGGGATCGACGGCCCTTGGCAGATCCGTCACTGAGCAAACACCTCCAGGGCCGGCCGTTGCGCTTCCAGCCATGCCCGGTCTGCGAGGATTCGCTCTCCGCTGCCGGCCCGCCACATCTCGGCGAACCCGGCCACCCCGGCCTCACCCCAGGTCTTATGGCTGCGGTAGCCGTACTCGGAGTTCCTGATCATCGTGGGTAGCAGCAAGCGTCGTTCGGCTGCCGGAACGTCGTATGCGTCGCAGAGCAGTCGGAGACGGCCGACCCGGTCAACCGGCAGCTTCCAGCCGTCCGCCCTTGCCCGTTCATCGCTGATCAAGGGAACCCAGACCTTGGCAGCCGACCCGAGGTCGTCGAGGTGCGTCCCGGGCTGGGCGAACTCCCAGTCGATGAGTGCCACCGGAAGCCCCTGGCGGAAGATGACGTTCGGGGCCCACAGATCGCCGTGGCGGATGATCGGCCCTCCAGGCGACCCGAGCCAGCATCGCCACACCGCGCCGGGCGGCGGCACAAAGCTAGCCACGGCGTCGTGGTAGCGGCGCAGCAGGCGCCCGAGGCCCGCCAGCGCCGCATCGGCCTGCATCCAGGCCGGCCATGGCAGTCTCGGTGCCTCGCCCTCGACCCAGCTCAATACCTCCCGTCCCTGGTCGTCGAAACCGGCCACCCGTGGGGCTCCATCAAAGCCCACCGCCTCCAGGTGGCGGAGCAGGGCGTGCACGGCCGGCGTCCAGGGCCCCGTCCAGCGGTGCACGCGCCCATCGACGAGTACAGAACCCGCCACCGACGGCTCCCCGTCGCTCAACGGGATCTCGGACATCCGGCCAGTCTGGCGCGCCTCCGCCGGCGGGGGCCCCACGTCGGAGGGGGAGCGGAACACGAGGTCAAGTTCCCCCGAACCTCATGCGAGGCGGCGAGGGCCGACTGGCCCCTCCCGCCGGTCCGGGGAGCCGTTCGGTCTCGGGCCGTACATGCCCGTCAGGCCCGCCCCCCGAGACTGAGGGGTACGTTCGGGTGGGCCTTCTTTAGCCACCCAGCCTCCTTCTCTCCCATTGCCGTCGACGGCGGTCCGAGCGTCAGAGGCCACATCTCCTCGGCGATCGCGCGGAAGTTGCCGGTCGCCGACATCCGTCCGAGGATGGCGAGCAATCCGATGTTGATCCGCTGCAGGATCACGAACGGTGGCGGGAGGTTGGACCACTTGACCACTTCGGCGTGTGCGGCACGGCCGCTCAGGATCCGCCTGGTCACCTCACTTGCCCACTCCGGGGTGACAGTGGTGACGCCGTGCGACTCGACGGCGTCGAAGAATAGAGACATGAACTCGTCGACGGCCTCGTCGCTGACCTGGGCGCCGGGCACGATGAAGCCGACCTCTTCGCATGCCTGGCGCGCCGAGCCCGGGTGACGGTTGAGGACGCAACCGTCGATCACTCGCAGGATCTGGCCGATCTCATCGGCGGCGAACTCCTTCACGAGTCCGAAGTCGAGGAACGTCACTCTCCCCCCGCCTCGGAACAGATAGTTGCCCGGATGTGGATCTCCGTTGAATGCGAATATGCGGTAGAGGCTGCCGAAGACGAACCTGTAGATCGTCTCGGCGGCGAGATCCTTCTCGGCCTGGTCCCAGGACTCCATCTCAGAGAAACGCGCCCCGTCGGCCAACTCCGACGTCAGCACTCGGCGCGATGAGACGGCTGGGAGCACGTCCGGCACGTGGATGTATGGATGTCCGCGGTACCAGTCAGCGAAACGCTGCTGGCGGGTCGCCTCCAGCCGGTAGTCGAGCTCCTCGGTCAGGCGAGTGCGTAACTCCGAGGCGACCGCCGCCACGTCGAGGCCCTTGAACAGCAACGGCGCCAGCACACCAGCCAAGTCCATGTTGTCGAGATCAGCGGCGATCGCCTTGTCGACGCCGGGGTATTGCACCTTGACCGCTACGGCCCTGCCGTCGTGGGTCATGGCCCGGTGGACCTGGCCGATCGACGCGGCCGCGATTGGAATCGGGTCCCACTCCGCGAAGGCCACTTCGGGTCGCGCTCCGAGCTCGTCTTCCACGACCCCAGCAGCCAGCTCCGGTGCCATCGGGGGAGCGTCGGCCTGCAGCTGGGACAGCGCCGCGCGGACCGGCTCAGGCATCCCGTCGTCCACGAAGCTGGCGAGCTGCCCCAGCTTCATCAGCACGCCCTTCATCCCGCCGAGCACCTCGGCGACCTGCTCGGCCGTCTTCAGCTCGAGCTCGCCGTCGAGGTGCTCCTTACGTTCGGCCGAGGCGAAGACGCGCTGGGAGCGGTTGAGGGCGGCGGCGACTCCGGCGCGAACCGCCAGGCCTCCGACCTGGGAGGCCCGACCGGCCCGGCCAGCAGCTCCGATGTCGGGTTTGACGCCATGACGGCGGCGGCTCGAGGTCCAAACGGCCACTGCCGCGCACAGGGCACCCAGGACAGCGACGCCACCCCTTGACCAAGCGCCAGAGCCCTGTGTGGCCACGCAATCAGTCCTAACCCGTCTCGTCGCGGCGTCGCCAGTTTCCAGGAGAGGCGAGATGCTGACCGACCGTGTCCCTGCCTTCGTCTTCGGCTTCTGGCGGACCCACCGGCGGCCCGACCAGTCGCAGGGTCGCCGGCAATGAACACCAGTCCCTCGATCGCGGCGATGGACCGGCGTAAGAGGTCAAGGAACTTCGCTCGTCTCGACCCGGGGGGGTGCGCGGCGTTGCAGGGGTCCGCAATCAGCATGTCCTTCTTGACTGTCACCTGGAGGATCCGCCGCAGCACCCGGTATCTCCTGTGCACGGACGAGGGCGCCACCCCCGAGCCGAGGAGCTGGGAACGCCAGGCCTGGATTGGCAGCGGTTCGACCCTCGGGATCTCGGTAGCGGACCTTCCACCGGCCATTCGGCAGCCTCTCCGGCTCAGCCATCGGCCTCCTCCTTTGCTGCAAGCGGATGGGGGAGTGAGGGCCGATACGGCCGAGAAGGAAGCGCTGCTTCCGAGTCAGGGGCACTTTGTGACGTGGTCGGGACCGGCGTCGATCCGGTGACCTCGCGCTTTTCAGGCGCGCGCTCTACCAACTGAGCTACCCGACCTCGGCCCCCGCGGGGGTCGAGCGGACCTGACGGGATTTGAACCCGCGACCTCCGGCTTGACAGGCCGGCGTGCACTCCAAACTGCACCACAGGTCCTGGGCGTTACCAGGCACCCCCAACGGGATTCGAACCCGTGTTACCGCCTTGAAAGGGCGGCGTCCTAGGCCGCTAGACGATGGGGGCCCGCTCCCGCTGAAGGTGGCGGCCAGAGTACCAGGGGCCCGCCCGGGCCCCTCCCGGCGATCCCCTCGTGGTCGCAGGGCGCGGGTGGGTCAGGGGGTCCCCTTCAGCTCCCACGTGGTGCCGGCGGGGCCGTCCATGACCTCGACGCCGAGGGCCACCAGACCGTCGCGGAGGGCGTCGGCCTCGGAGAAGCGCCGCTCCTCCCGTGCCGCCGCCCGCTGCCCCAGCAGCAGCTCCACATAGGGGCCGACGGCCTCGCGGGGGTCCTGCATCCCCAGGGCGGCCGCTTCGCCCAGGCGGACGACCATGGCCCGGAGGGCGGCCCGGGCCCGGTCCAGCTCGTCGGACTGGGTGGTGTCGGCCGCCCAGGCGGCCAGATCGGAGTCGAGGCCGAGGATGGCGGCGGCGGCGCCGTCGGCGTCGCGGCGCTCCAGGGCCTCGTCGAACTCCCGCTGGCGGGTGTCGACCGACCCCATCAGTGGGGACCGGGCCAGCCGTCCGACCGGGACCTCCGGGGCAGGTGAGACCGCCCCCGTCTCTTCCGCCTCCGGAGCGGCGGCCGGGACCGGACCGCCGGCCTCGGGTCCCTGCCCCCCCGCGGCCAGCCGCTCCGCCGTGGCGGCTAGCTCCCCGATGGAGACCGTGGCCCCGGAGGGCAGCTCCTCGGAGCGGCCCCGGGCCCGTACCGTCACCACGCCGAGCCCGACGATGGTGGCGGTACCGGCGTCGAGGTCGAAGACGCAGCCGGTGTGCTCGTCGACCCCGAGCACGAACGCGCCCTCGGGCAGCTCCGGTTCGATCCGGCGCAGCCGCCGCTCCCCCAGGTAGCAGAACCGGGTGTCGTGGTTTCCGCCCTCGGCGTTGTTGTAGTGGGGGATCACCGCCGCCCGCAGGCCGGTGGCCGAGAGCAGGTCGAGCCCGTCCAGCCATTGGGGGTCCTCGCCGACCTTGTAGATCTCGTAGACCGGCACGGTGGCCACGCCCAGGGTGAGGGCGGCCGCGCTGGCGAAGCAGACGCAGCCCCCCCGGGCCAGCTTGTCGGCGAGGGCGTCGGGCACGGCCGTCCCCTGCCACTGCCGCAGTGCATACGACGGGCTACCCGGCCCGGCGAACACGTAGGAGGCCCGCCGCAGCCGGTCGAGCATCCGCTCGTGGGCGACGGTGTCGGAGGCGTCCATCCTCGAGCGGAAGCTGGCTACGTCGAGCTGGGCGCCGACGCTCTCTCTGAAGTAGTGCACCGCCCGCTCGGTGATGTCGTCGGCGTTCTCCTGGAAGCCGAAGGGGGTGTCGAGCAGCACGGCGGGCACCGGTGGTGGCCCCAGCCGCTCCAGGAGGGCGCGATGGGTCTTGACCATCGTCGGGCTCGTCTCGCCCGATCCCATGACCACGAGCAGACGGGGGAGCCGGGTGTCGGCGGTGGGCGGGGTGGTCACGCCAGCAGGCCCCCCGTCGCCTCGGCGTGGAGCATGTCGGCCAGCTCATCGGGGAACTGGGCGTGGATGTCGTGGTCGGCGGGGCTGAACCAGCGGGCGGCGGCGACGGGGATGGCCGCCACCGCCTCCTCGACCGACCTCTGCTTCTCGGCCGAGAAGTCGTCGGCGCCGCCCCCGTCCGCCGGCACGAGCAGCACCGGCACCTTGATCTCCGGGTAGCGGCTCGTGGGGTGGTGCTCCCACAGGGCCCGGAGGAGGAGCATGTGGCGCTCGAAGGTGAGCCAGGGCGCCACGGTGCCGTCGGCACGGACCTCGAAGTTGCCGAGCGTGGCCCCGATGCCGGACTCGGGCCAGTGGGGGTGGGCCCGGCGGAGCAGCGCCTCGATGTCGGCCAGAGGGGTGCCCGCCAGGCGGGGTGGGGCCAGGGCCCGGGCGCACTCGTCCCAGCTCTCGAAGCGGTGGGACAGCTCGAGGGTCCCTCCGTCGACCCCCACCACGCCGGCCAGCATGTCCGGCTGACGCCACCCGAGCTCCAGCACGACGTTGCCGCCCCATGACTGGCCGGCCGCCACGAGCGGTCCCCCGAAGCCCGGGACATCCCGGCCCAGGAACGAGACGACCTCGGACAGGTCGGCACAGGCCCGGTCCAGGGTGTAGCCGCCGTCGGGCTTGTCGGACCGCCCGTGGCCGCGCTGATCGACAGAGGCGCAGGCGTGGCCGAGTTGGTGGAGCCGCGTCGCCGTCCTCCACCACAGCCGGGAGTTCGACGCCAGGCCGTGGACCAGCACGAACGCCGGCCCCCCGCTCCCGCCCGGCCAGAGGTCCACGGCCAACGAGACGGGGCCGTCGACCGGCACCCGGTGCGTCTCCATGGGCTCATCCTGGCAGCGGCGACCGCTCACAGCGCCTCGGACAGCGCCTCCACCGCCTGCTGTTGCAGCCAGGTGAGGTAGCCGTACAGGGCCATGGCGGGAGCGGCCGGATCAGAGGGGTCGACGGGATGCTGGTCCTCGTCCACGTCGAGCCGGGTGCCCAGCACGAGGCGCAGCTCGTTGAGGCCGGTCAGCCAGGCGGCCATCTGCTCCTCGTCGAGGCGGGGCAGATCGAGCGTGGCCGCCATCACCCGCAACGCTTCCTGGTGACTGTCGAGCAGGTCGGAGCCGACCAGATCGCGGTACTCCGCCTCGGCGTCGCGGTCCCGGGCGTAGGCAGGCGGAAAGAGCCGGTGGAGGTCGGGGTCGTCGGAGCCGCCCCCGAGCAGGCTCAGCAGCTGTCCGGGCAGCGAGCGCAGCATCTCCCGCTCCTCCGAGGGCAGCCGCAGCTCGAACTCCCCACGACGGTTGCGACGGATGCGGCGACCCAGTCTCACCACTTGCGCTCCCCGCTCCTCGGCGCCGGTCGCATCGCTAGTCGCTCTGCTCCATGGTTGCCCACAGGCCGTGCTTGTGGAGGCGGAAGACGTCCATCTCGGCCCGCTCGCGGGTCCCGCTCGACACCACCGCCTTGCCGTCGTGGTGCACCTGCAACATGAGGTGGGTGGCCTTGTCGTGGCTGTATCCGAACAACTTCTGGAACACGTAGGTGACGTACGACATCAGGTTGATCGGGTCGTTCCACACGATCACCAGCCACGGCCGGTCGGGACGGACGTCCTCCCGGCTGATCGGCTGGTCGACCCGGGTGGGGGAGGGCGCGGTGGGCGTCGGCACCGCCGGTCACACCCCGGCCAGGGCCCGTCCGTCCCCCACCGGCACGGCCTCCGTCGGCACGTCCACGACCTGGACCGCCTTCCGGGCCGTGAGCGACAGGTGCAGGCGCAGCACACCGAGCCAGACGGCCAGCGCCCCGGCCACGTGCAACTCCACCAGCGCCGCCGGCACCCCCGAGAAGTACTGCGCGTACCCGATCGCCCCCTGGACACCCAGGACGTACACGAGCACCCGTCCGTTGCGCTCCACGTCCGGCGGCACCCGCGGGCTGCGCAGCAGCAGCGCCGCCGCCAGGGCAAAGCCCACCAGCATCAGCACCAGCCCGCTGTGCACCTCGGCGGCGTCCCGGGCCGAGATCGGCAGGCGCCCCACTCCCACCGCCCCCGAATGCGGCCCCGACCCCGTCACCACCGTCCCGAGCCCCAGGACGACGGCGGTCAGGGCCACGAGCGCCCGTCCCCCCCACACCACCTCGGGGGCGACCCGCGTCCGGCGCTCCCCTTCCGGCTGCCCCGACCGGCGCACCAGGACCACCGCCACGGCTATCACGGCCATGGACAGGAGGAAGTGGGCCATCACCCAGCCCGGGGCCAGCTTCGCCAGCACGGTGATGCCGCCGAGGACGGCCTGGGCCACGACCCCGGCCACCAGGCCGGCGGCCAGGCCGACCAGGTCCCGGCGGCGCGGCACGCGGAGCCAGGCGGCGGCGAGGGCGGCCAGAACGGCCAGGGTCACGGCCACCGTGACCACCCGGTTCCCGAACTCGATGACGGCGTGGTAGTGCCAGGCCGCCACCAGCCGGCTACCCGAGCACGCCGGCCAGTCCGGGCAGCCCAGTCCGGACTGGGTGAGCCGGACGCCGGCCCCGGTCAGCACGATCAGGATCAGAGCCCCGAGCGCCACCCGGAACACACGCGTCGCCGCGACCGGGCTGACCGCCGGAGCTCTCACGTCCGGGAAGGCTAACCCCCCGGTTGCCCCACTTTGGAGGGCGCCGATCCCGCCTCCTAGTGTTGCCAGGTCATGTCCGTCGACGCGCTGGTCGTGCCCGTGGCGCTGCGGCGCGGCCTGACCGCCCGGGTCGGCGCCTACCTGGCGCTGACCAAGCCGCGGATCATCGAGCTGCTCCTGGTGACCACCCTGCCGACGATGGTCGTGGCGGCCCGGGGCATCCCCTCCGGATGGCTCGTCCTGGCCACCCTGGCCGGGGGGGCGCTGGCGGCCGGTGGGGCCAACGCCGTGAACATGTACGTCGACCGCGACATCGACGCCCTGATGAAGCGGACGCGGAACCGACCCCTGGTGACGGGGGCGGTGACGCCGCGGGCGGCGCTGATCTTCGCCATCACCCTGGAGGTGGCGGCGTTCGCCGAGCTGTGGTCGGCGGTCAACCTGCTCTCGGCCGTCCTGGCCGTGAGCGCCACCCTGTTCTACGTTTTCGTCTACACGCTGTGGCTCAAGCGGACGTCGAAGCAGAACATCGTCATCGGTGGGGCGGCGGGGGCGGTGCCGGTCCTGGTGGGCTGGTCTGCCGTCACGGGACGGTTGGCGCTGGCTCCCGTCGTTCTGTTCGCGGTGATATTCCTCTGGACGCCGCCGCACTTCTGGGCCCTGGCCGTCCGATACCGCGACGACTACGCCGCCGCCGACGTGCCGATGCTCCCTGTCGTCACCTCCCTGCGGGTGACGGCCTGGCGCATCGTCGGCTACACCGCGGCCCTGTGGGTCGCCTCCCTGGTGCTGGTCCCGGTGGCCCACCTCGGATGGCTGTACCTGTCGACGGCCGTGATCCTCGGCGGGGTGTTCCTCGGCCGGGCCATCGGCCTGGTCCGCTCCGCCTCGCCCGGCCAGGCCATGCGGCTCTTCGGCTACTCGATCACGTACCTCACCGTGCTGTTCGTGGCCATGGCGGCGGACCAGCTGATCTTGCGTTGAGCGACCCGCCCACCGGCGGTTCCCGGCCGCCGCGAGGCTTGCGTCCCCTGCCGCGACGCACGCGGACCCTCATCGGCGCCTCGACCGTCGCCACCATCGTGACGCTGGGGGTCCTGTACGGGCTGAACCTGCTACTGCCTCCGAAGCTTCCGCCCGACAGGGTCAAAGACGTCGGTCCCGCCCCGTCCTTCACCCTTCCGTCGGTGTACGCCAACGGGGCCCCGGTGGACCTGTCGGCGCTGAAGGGCCGGCCGGTGGTCGTGAACTTCTGGGGTTCGTGGTGCGGGCCGTGCAAGGACGAGCTGCCGGTCCTGGCCTCGGCCGCTCGCGCTGCGGGCAACCGGGTCCGGTTCGTCGGCGTCGATTCCGGGGACACCCGCACGGGTGCCCAGGCCATGCTCCGCCTCTACCGCGTCCCGTACCCGTCGGGATTCGACCCTCAGGACTCGGTGGCCGGCCGCTACGTGGTGAACGACACCCCGACGACGGTGTTCATCAACTCGAGCGGCCACCGCGTCGGTACGGTCCTCGGTGCTCTCACCGCGCCCCGCCTGGCCTGGTGGCTCGACCACGTTCATTGACGCGTCACTCCCAGCGGAAGGTGAGGGCGGCAGCGGCGGGGGCGGCCACGGCCCACGCCGCCAGCACGATCCAGTCGTGAGCGGGGACCCGACCCGGCCCCAGGCCGGCGGACATCGCGCCTGACAGCGCGGCGGCCGGAAGGGCGCGCGATATGGCGCGGAGGCCGCCGGGCAGCTTGGCCAGAGGCACGACCATCCCCCCGAGCAGCAGCAGCACGAGGTACAGGCCGTTGGCCCCGGCAAGCGTCGCCTCGGCGCGCAGGGTCCCGGCCATGAGCATGCCGATCCCGGAGAAGGCCACGGTGCCGAGCACCGCCGCAGCGACCGCCAGACCCGCGTGGCCCCCGGGTCGCCACCCCAGGCCCACGGCCACGGGCACGAGGACGGCGGCCTGCAGCACCTCTACCGCCAACACCGCCGTCGTCTTGGCCGCCAGCAGCGCCGGGCGCCCGAGCGGGGTGGTGCCCAGCCGCTTGAGCACGCCGTAGCTCCGCTCGAACCCGGTGGCGATGCCGAGCGAGACCATGGCGGTGGACATCACGGCCAGCGACAGGATCCCCGGCGCCAGGAAGTCGACCGGGTGCCGTGTTCCCGTCGGCAGGACGTCGACGAGCGAGAAGAACACCAGCAGCAGCACCGGGATGCCGAGGGCCAGCAGCAGCGAGTCTCCCCTGCGTAGGGTCATGGCCACCTCGGCGCGCGCCTGTGCCATCGCGGGCCGGAGGGACCGGTGCGCGCCGTCCCCCGGCGTAGTGACCCCTTCCGTCACCGCCGCCTCCTCCCCGTCCGCTCCGCCTCGGCCACGCTCGACGCCGACGTGAGCTGCAGGAAGACGTCCTCCAGGGTGTGGCGGCCGGCGCGCAGGTCCGCCAGAGGAAGGTCGTGCTCGGCCAGCCAGGCGGTGAGACGGGCGACCGCTGCCGGCTCGGCGGGGGCGTCGACGCGGTACTCGCCCGGTCGCTCCTCGACGACGGGGGCGCCCATCACGGAGGCCAGGCCAGCCCGGTCGAGGCCGGCGGGGGCGCCGAAGCGGATGTGCCGCGAGCCGGATGCCATCAGCTCGGCCGGCGTTCCCTCCCCCACCACCTTTCCCCCCGCCACGATGACGACCCGGTGCGCCACCCGCTCCGCCTCCTCGAGGTCGTGGGTCGTGAGCAGGACGCAGCGGCCGGCGGCGCCGAGCTCCCGTATCACCTCGCGGATCGCCAGCCGGCCGGCGGGGTCGACGCCGGCGGTCGGCTCGTCGAGGAAGGCCACCTCGGGCCGGCCCACGAGGGCCAGCGCCAGCGAGAGCCGCTGCTGCTCCCCACCCGAGAGACGCCGCCACGCCGTCCGGTCGACGCCACCCAGCCCGACCCGGGTGATCAGCTCGTCCGGGTCCTCGGGGTCGGGGTAGAAGGCGGCGAACAGCGCCAGCACGTGACGCGCCGTCATGGCCGGGTACACACCGCCGCGCTGGAGCATCACCCCGATGCGCGGGACGAGACGGGCGTGGTCGGCGCGGGGATCGAGGCCGAGAACGCGCACCCGCCCGCCGGCCGGCCGACGGTAGCCCTCGAGGCTCTCCACGGTGGACGTCTTGCCCGCCCCGTTGGGGCCGAGCAGGGCCACGACCTCGCCCGGCTCGGCCGAGAGGGAAAGGCCGTCGACGGCGACGGTGCCGCCGTAGCGGACGACCAGGTCAATTGCTTCGATGGCCGCCACGACGGGACAGTACCGTCGAGGGCATGATCGACCTCCACCGCGTGCGCGCCGATCCCGAGGCCGTGAAGGCGGCGCTGGCCCGGCGCGGGGTATCGGCCGCCGAGGTCGATCGGCTCGTCGGTCTCGACCGCCGGGACCGGGAGCTGAAGGGGGCCCGGGACCAGGTCCGGGCCCGGGTCAAGGAGCTGTCACGCGAGGTGGGCCGGGCCCGGCGCGCCGGCGAGGACGCCGCCGCCGAGGAGGCCATGGCCGAGAGCCGCGGCCTCGGCAAGCGCGAGGGGGAGCTCGACGGTCAGATCGACGAGCTGTCCGTCGAGCTGCGCGACGCGCTGCTGGGGATACCGAACACTCCGTCTCCGGATGCGCCCGACGGAGAGTCTCCGGAGGACAACCCGGTGCTGCGGTGGTGGTCCCCCGCCGGCGTGCGCATCGGTGAGGACGGGGCGCCCGACTTCGCCGCCCACCAGCGGGTGCCGCACTGGGACGTCGGCACCGAGCTCGGGATCCTGGACCTGGAACGGGGCGCCAAGCTCTCCGGCTCGATGTTCCCGCTGTACCGGGGCGCGGGCGCGGCGCTGATACGCGCTCTCACCGGCCTGGCTCTCGACCACCACACGCCCACCTTCGAGGAGATCCGCCCGCCGACGCTCGTGCGCACCGACACGATGGTCTCGACCGGCCACCTTCCGAAGTTCGCCGACGACGCCTACCACCTCGAGCGCGACGACCTCTGGGCCATCCCCACGGCTGAGGTGCCGCTGACGTCACTGGCCCGCGACGAGATCCTGGGTGAGGCGGAGCTACCGGTCCTGCTCACCGCCGCCACCCCGTGTTACCGCAGGGAGGCGGGCTCCGCCGGTCGGGACACCCGTGGTCTGCTGCGCGTGCACGAGTTCGACAAGGTCGAGATCCTCGCCTACTGCACGCCGGACCAGGCCCCGGCCATCCACGCCGACCTGCTGGAGCGGGCCGAGCAGCTGCTGCAGGCCCTCGAGCTGACCTACCGCGTCGTCGACCTGTGCACCGGGGACCTCGGCCAGTCCTCGGCGCGCACCTTCGACCTGGAGGCGTACGCCCCGGGCGTGGGGGCATGGCTGGAGGTGTCGTCGGTCTCGTGGTTCAGCGACTACCAGGCCCGCCGGGCCAACGTCCGCTACCGCCCCGCATCGGGTGGGGGCACGGCGTTCGTCCACACGCTCAACGGATCGGCGCTGGCGTGGCCGCGGGTGTGGGCGGCACTGGTCGAGACCCACCGCCAGGAGGACGGCACGGTGTCGGTTCCCGGCCCCCTTCGCCCCTACCTCGGCGGCCGGGAGGTCATCGGCCCGAGGGGCTGAGGCCGCCGCTCCCGCTCGGGCCGCACGCGGCGCAGCGCCCCAGCACCGCGAAGTGGTTGGGCCGCAGGGCGAACCCGTACTCGCTCATCAGCTCCTCCGACAGCTCGCCGAAGGTGCTGTCGGGCACCTCGATGACCACCCCGCACTCCTCGCAGACCAGGTGTTGATGGGGATCGTCGGTGAGGTGGTAGACGGCCCGCCCGTGGCCCAGGTGCACATGGTCCACCAGGCCCAATTGCTCGAGGGCGTCGAGGCTGCGGTAGATGGTGGAGAGGTGCACGTCGGGCTGGGCGGCCTGGACCTGGGCGGCCAGATCCTCGGCGGTCAGGTGCCCGTGGGCCGACACCAGGGCGGCCAGGACTCCCCGCCGGGCGCCGGTGACCCGCCCGCCCCGGGCGCGCAGCTCGGTTATCAGGTCGTCGACGCGATCCGGCACCGCTGCTCCACCGGCTGGTGGGAGCGCGGCAGGCGCAGGACGAAGGTCGACCCTTGCCCCTCGACGGACTCGACCAGCACCTCCCCACCGTGGTCCTCCGCCACCAACCGGGTGATCGAGAGCCCCAGTCCGGATCCGCCGGGATCCTCGCCTGCCCCGTCGGGCGCCCGGGCTCCGACCCGGTAGAACCGCTCGAAGACGCGCTCGACGTCCTCGGCCGGGATGCCGATGCCCTCGTCGCTCACGACCACCTCCACGTGGCCGGCATCATCCCGCGCCGCGACCCGCACCGGTCGGCCCGCAGGCGAGTACTTCACGGCGTTCTCGACGAGGTTGAACACCGCCGCCCCGAGCTGTCGGGGGTCTCCCCGCACTGTGGCGTCGGTCGGGCCGGCGGCCACCTCGATGGGGACGCCCCGGGCCTCGGCCAGTGGTCCCACCCGGTCCACGGCGTCGGCCAGCACGGCGCCGATGGCGACCGGCTCCTCGCGCTCGGAGCCGACCGAGCCCAGCCGCCCGAGGGTGATCAGGTCGTCCACCACCCGGTTGGCCCTTGCCGCCTCGGTGAGTAGCCGCCCCGCCAGCCGGCGGACGACTTCGCGCGAGCCCTCCTCGGCCAGCATCTCGGCCAGCACGGCCAGGGCGCCGACCGGCGCCCGCAGCTCGTGGCCGGCGTTGGCGATGAACTCATCCTGCAGCCGGTCGGCCCGCCGGCGGGCGGTGACGTCCTCGGCGATCACGACCGTGCCCACCACCCGGCGCCCGTCGTCGATGGCCGCGCTCCGCAGAGACACGGTGCAGGCCGGCGGTCCCAGCAGCTCGACGGTCCGCTCCTCGCCCCCGGGCAGGGCGAGCTGCTGGTCCAGCGCCCCGCGGACGATGGCGTCGCCCTGACGACCCGCGGCCAGGGCGTCGGCGGCCCGGTTCCGGTAGGCGGCCCGGCCGTCCTCGTCACACACCACGACGGCCGTCGGGACGGCGTCGAGCGCCCCGGCCAGGCGGGCGGCACCGGCGGCGGAGTCGTGGCTGTCCGCCATGGCGGCGTCGACGGCGCGCTCGACGTACGCGAGCAGGCCCTCGAGGCGCGACCCGACGCCGTGGGGGTCGTCGGCCAGCCGGAGGGCCAGTGCGGTCAGGCGCCGGCGCAGGTTCCGCCGGCTGCGCAGCCAACCGGCCGCGACCAGCACGAGCGCGAGGCACGCGGCAGCGATTCCCGCCACGTAGGGCAGGTCGTGCCCGTTGGGAAGGTGCACTCACGCAACGGTACGCCCCGATTTGTGCCCGGTCGGGGATTCGGCCCTCAATTCGGCCCGTACACCGACGTGTAGGTGGCCGCCCAGCGGAGCACAGCGGACACGTACGCGACCGAGTGGTTGTACGCGAACACCGCCCCCGGGACACCCGCCGCGCTTCCCGCGCCGTCGGCGCACAACATGCGCGCCGCGCCGAACACGGCGTCGGCCGGGTCGTTGATGTCGGCGGTACCCGTCCCGTCGGCGTCGACGCCGTATTCCGCCCACGTGGCGGGCATGAACTGCATCGGCCCCTCGGCGCCGGCGGACGACACCGCCACGTCCCGGCCGTGGTCGGTCTCGACCCGGCCGATGCCCGCCAGCACCTCCCACGCCAGCCCCGGGCAGGTGACGGCTGCCGCCCGGTAGAGGCCCAGCATCTCCGGGGGAATGTCGGCGCCGGTTTCCGGCCCGGCGGCGGGGACACCGGCGGCGGCCCCGCCCCCGGCGACACCTCCGGTGGCACCGAGCAGGGACCCGACGAGCACCACCGCCGCCACCGGGGCCGCCGCCACCGTCCCCAGCAGGGCCTTGCCGATCATCTGGGTACCGTATGGCACTAAACAGCTTGAAACAACATGAAAAGTCACTTAAGCTCATCCGCAACGGCGGGACGGCCCCGCCGAGGAGGAGGTCCGGGTCATGGCCGTGCACGGAGCGGCGTCGAGCGTGATGGCGTCGGCGTCGACGATCCTGAGCGGGGACTGGAAGCCGCATCCGACGCTGCCGGGGACCAGCGAGCTCCAGCGCCTGGCCCAGGGGCTGGAGTGGATCGGGATCGCGGTGGCGCTGATCGGCCTCCTGGTCGGGGCGGCCATGTGGGTGGTGGGGTCGCACTCGCAGAACTTCCACCAGTCGGTGTCGGGCCGGCGGGCGGTGGTGACCTCGGCGTTGGCCGCCCTGCTGATCGGCGCCGGTCCCTCCCTGATCCGGCTGTTCTTCGACCAGGGCCAGTCCCTTCATTGACGGTCACGGCCCTGTCGGTTCCGGTCATCGGTCCCCTGATCAGGGACACGATCGGCAACGCGGTCAAAGGGATGGTCGACGTCATCGCCGCGCCCGTCGCCTCGGCCGCGGCGTGGATCCTCAACGGGGTAGGGGGCCTGATCGATGCGACCACCCGTCCCCAGCTCGACAAGGGGTGGTTCCAGGCCCGCTACAGCGTCATGGTCGCTCTGGCCGTCCTGACGCTCGTCGTAATGCTCGCGGTGTCGGCCATGCACGCCGTCGTCCGCCAGGACCCCGCGCTCGTGCTGCGGGTGCTCGTCGTGCAACTGCCGATGGCGGTCATCCTCACGGGAGCTGCGGCCGGGATCGTCCAGTGGTCCCTCTCGCTCGTGGATCTCCTGTGCAACGCGGTCACCGCCGACACCGGCCACGACCTGCATCACCTGTTCACGACCATGGAGACCTACCTGGTGGGGGCCGGCGCCGCCGGGGCGGTGGCGGTGCCGGCGTTCGTCACCCTGGTGGTCTCACTAATAGTCGTGCTCGGCGGGCTGCTGCTCTGGATGGAGCTGCTGCTGCGCTCTCTGGCGGTCGACGCCGCCACCCTGTTCCTCCCGCTCGCCATGGTCACCCTGGCGTGGCCGGCGGCGTCCCGGATCGCCCGCCGTCTGGCCGAGACCATCGCCGCCCTCGTGCTCTCGAAGCTGGTGATTGTCGGCGTCCTCTCACTCGCGGTCGGCGCCCTGGCCGCAGGGGGCTTCGGCTCCCTCCTCACGGGCATGGGCCTCCTGCTCCTGGCGGCGGGGGCCCCGTACACGCTCCTGCGCCTCATCCCGATGGCGGAGTTCGGGGCCGTGGCCCACATGGAGGGTCTCAGCCGGCGGGCCGCGGTCCGGCCCGCCCTCGCGGCCTGGAATGCCCGCTCGCTGCTTCCGGTGGCAGGCGGGGGAGTGGGACCCGGTTACGTCGGTCCGGTGGAGGGCGGTCCGGGCGGCACCCCGCCCGCCCCGGGCCGTCAGTACTCCCCGGGCATCGCCGACCGGGAGGCCGACTGGTTCGGACCTCTGTCCTCCCCAGGGGCCGGCCTCACCGGAGGCGGGGGGCCGGAGGGGGCCGGCCGGCACGCCGCGGGTGACCGGGACGGGCCGGTTGAGCCCCCGAAGGAACGGGCGTCATGAGCGCCCAGCCCGCCGAGGCGAAGTACCGCTTCGGGCCGCTGGAGCGCAAGGGGGTGATCGCCGGGCTCACCGGCGGGCAGGTGCTGTGCATCGGCACCGGTCTGGTGGCAGCCGTCCTGGCCCTGCGATCGGCGCCGACCGTGGTCGGCCTGGTCCTCGGCGCCGGGTCGCTACTCGTCGGGACGGCGGCCGCCTTCGTGCCGGTCGCCGGCCGGACCGCCGAGGAGTGGGCGCCCGTCCTCGTGCGGTGGTGGGCGGGACGGGTCTCCGGGACCCGGAGGTGGCGGGGCGGCGACGCGGTGGCGGGCCGCCCGGCGCCGTCACCGCCGCCAGCGCTCCGCGGGGCCCGCTTCCTGGTGCACGACTCCGCCGAGGCGAGGCGCCTCCTGGGGGTGGTGCACGACCGGGCGGGCGGGGTCTATTGCGCGGCGGTGGCGGTGGCGGGCGGGGGCTTCGCCCTGACCGACGGCCAGGAGAAGTCCCGGCGGCTGGCGGCGTGGGGCTCGGTCCTGGCCGGACTGGCACGCGAGGGCAGCGTCGTCCACCGCATCCAGTGGGTCGAGCGGTCGCTGCCGGGGGACAGCGCGGATCTCCAGTCGGCGCTGACCGAGCGCCTCGTTCCCGATGCCCCGCCGGAGGCCGCCGGCTCCTACCGGGACCTGGTGGCCGGCGCCGGCCCGGTGACGCCCAGCCATCAGACGTTGATGGTCGTGGCGGTGGCGCCGGGCCGCTGCCGCCGCCAGGTGCGGGCCGCGGGCGGGGGAGAGGCGGGTGCCCTCACCCTGCTCGGGCGGGAGGTGGCGGTGCTGGAGGCCAGCCTCCGCGGCGCCGAGATCGACGTCTCCGGACCGCTCGGCCCGGGCGCCATGGTCACGGCGGTGGCGGCCGGCTTCCACGGCGGCGCCGGTCAGTGGCGGACGGCGTGGCCTGTGGCGATGGAGACGCGCTGGGACGCGGTGCGCGCCGACGGGCAATGGCACGCCGTGTACTGGGTCGCGGAATGGCCCCGGTCCGAGGTGGGTCCCGACTTCCTGATCCCGCTCCTGCTCCTGGCTCCCGGGGTGCGCGCCGTGTCCGTGACGATGGAGCCGGTCAGCCCCCGGCGCGCCACGCGCGAGGTGGAGGCGGCGCGCACTTCGGGGGCGGCCGACGAGGAGCTGCGCCGCCGGGGCGGCTTCCTCGCCACCGCCCGGCGCACCCGGCAGGCCGAGGGGATGGCCCGGCGGGAGGCGGAGATGGCCGACGGCCACTCCGACTACCGGTTCTCCGGTTACGTCGACGTGGTGGCGGCGTCGGCACCGGCGCTCGACCGGTCGTGCGCCGAGGTCGAGCACGCCGCCGCCCAGTCCCGCCTCGAGCTGCGCCGCCTGTACGGCCAGCAGGACCAGGCCCTCACCTACGTCCTGCCGGTGGCCCGGGGGCTGCGGTGATCCCGCCGGCGCACCGGGCCACGACCGCCCACCTGGCCGCGCTGTATCCCTTCGTCGCCGAGCCCGCCCTCGGGGTGAGCGCCCCCTATATCGGCCGGGACCTGCTCGGCGGGTCCTTCTGCTTCGACCCGTTCGACCTGTACGCGACCGGCGTGCTCACCAACCCCAACGTGCTCGTCGTCGGCCAGATCGGCCGCGGGAAGAGCTCGCTCCTGAAGACGTATCTCTGGCGCCAGTCGCTGCTCGGGTGCCAGGCCTGGGTCGTCGACCCGAAGGGCGAATACGGAGCCCTCGCCTCGGGCTGGGGCGTCCGGCCTCTGACGCTGGCGCCGGGCGGCCGGCTGCGGCTCAACCCTCTCGACGGCCCGCCGGGGCGGCGCCCCCGGACGTCGCGGTCGGGCGCGGCGACCGCCAACCGGCGCCTCACGCTGCTGGCGTCTCTGGCGGAGGCCTGCCTGGCGCGCCCTCTCCTGCCGCGCGAGCGCGCCGCCCTCGACGTGGCCCTCGGCGACACCGAGGCGCGCACGAGCGGACGTCCCCTCCTGCCCCATGTCGTCGACTCCCTGTTCCGGCCCGACGCCAGGCTGGCGGCCCAGATCGCCACCGACGCCTCCACTCTGGCCGAGGACGGCCGGGAGGTGGCCCTGGAACTGCGCCGCCTGGTGACGGGGGATCTGCGTGGGATGTTCGACGGACCGACCACGGCCGGCCTGGCGCTCGACGCCCCGCTGGTCGTGCTCGACCTGTCGGCGGTGTACGGATCGGCCGCCCTCGGGATCCTCATGGCGTGCGCGACGGCGTGGGTGCAGGCCGCCCTCGACCGCGTCCAGGACGGGGTGCGCCCGGCCCGGCGCATCCTGGTCGTCGACGAGGCCTGGGCCGTCTTGTCGAACCTGGGCATCGCCAGATGGCTGCAGGCGTGCTGGAAGCTGTCGCGCGCCTACGGGGTGTCCAACGTGGCGGTGATGCACCGCCTGTCGGACCTGCGGGCGGTGGGGCCGGCGGGGTCGGAGCAGGCCCTCCTGGCCGAGGGGCTCCTGTCCGACAGTGAGACCCGGGTCGTGTACGCCCAGTCCTTCGGCGACGCCGACGCGTCGCGGGAGGTGCTCGGGCTCACCGGCACCGAGGCCGATCTTCTTCCTCGGCTGGGGCGCGGGGTCGGCCTCTGGAAGGTCGGCCGTCGCTCGTTCCTCGTCGAGCACCGCCTCAGCCGCTTCGAGGCCGCCCTCGTCGACACTGACGCCCGGATGACCGGCGGGGCCCGATGATCACCCGCCGTCCGGTCCCGCCCCGGCGTCTCCCCCCACCGGGCCGGAGCCCGGGAACGGGGGCCGGTCCCGGTCTCGGGCTGGCGGTGGGGGCGTCGGTGGCCGGGCTGGCGCTGGCGGCCTGGTGCGGGGCGGCCACGGCCGCGGCAGCGGGCGGCCCGGGTTGCCGGATCCCCCCGCTCGGCGCGGCGTTGGAGCTGGCGGTGACCGCCGTGTCCCGCCCCGGGGCCCCGGTGCGGACGGGCCCGGCGTGCAGCCCCAACCGGGTGGTCTTCTGGTTGGCGGCCGGCGTCCTGTTGGCCGGAGGCCTCGGCACCGCGTTCGTGGTGCGCGCCCTCACCCGGGGTCGGACGGGCCGGCCGCGGCCTCATCGGCGCCCGGCCCGCGGACGGATCGCAGTGCGCGGCGGTCAGGCGCGACCGACGGCGTCGGAGGCCGGATCGAAGTGGGCGTCGCGCTCCGACCTCGTCCCTCTAGTGGTGCGCCGGCCGGAGGCGGGACGGCTCGTGATCGGACGGTCGGGTCGCAGGCTGCTGGCCGCCGAGGCGCGCCAGTCGGTGCTCGTGGTGGGGCCGACGCAGACGATGAAGACGGTCGGCTTTGCCGTTCCTGCCCTCCTCGAATGGCAGGGGCCGGCCCTGGTCACGAGCGTGAAGACCGATCTGCTCCACGCGACCCACCGAGCGCGGGCGGCCATGGGTCGTACGTGGATCTACGACCCGGCGGCCGCCACCGGGCTGGTGCGCGACTCGTGGTCCCCGCTCCGGGCCGCCACGACGTGGAGCGGGGCGCGCCGCGCCGCCGCCGCCCTGGTGAACGCCGCCCGTTCCGGGACGGTGGGCCCCTCCGACGCCGACTTCTGGTACGCCACCTCCGCCAAGCTCCTGGCGCCGCTGTTGTTCGCGGCCGCGGTCTCGGGGGGGACGATGGCCGATGTGGTCCGCTGGGTCGACACCCAGGAGACCGCCGAGGTCATCGACGTGCTGGCGGCCGCCGGCGTCGAGGAGGCGCTGCTGGCGGCGGAGGCCAGCTTCGGCCGGGAGGAGCGGGCGCGCAGCTCGATCTTCACCACCGCCGAGACGGTGCTCGACCCGTTCGCCGACCCCGACGCGGAGCCCCCGCCCGGTGCGGACGAGATCGACCCGGCCCCGCTCCTCGACGGCGGCCGGCACACCCTCTATCTGTGCGCCCCCTCCCACGAGCAGAAGCGGCTCCGGCCGCTGTTCAGCACGCTCGTCGAACAGGTGGTGACCGCCGTCTACGACCGGAGCTCGGCCCGCGCCGGACCCCTGGACCCCCCCTTGCTGGTCGTGCTCGACGAGGCGGCGGCGGTGGCCCCGCTCGAGGACCTCGACGCCCTGGCGGCCACGGGCGCCGGGCAGGGGATCCAGCTGGTCACGGTGTGGCAGGACCTGGCCCAGGTGACGGCGCGCTACGGCGCCCGGGCAGCGTCGGTGGTGAACAACCACCGGGCCAAGGTCCTCTTGTCCGGGGTGTCCGATCCGGCCACCCTCGAGCAGCTGAGCGGGCTGGTGGGGGAGTCGGGCGCGGCGACCGAGTCGGTGACGGTCGACGAGAGCGGGGGCCGGAGCACCACGGAGTCGACCTCCTTCCGCCGCCTGGCGCCGACGGACGCCCTGAGGCGGATCCCGCCCGGCCACGGCGTCCTGGTCTACGGGCACCTGCCCCCGGCCCGGATCCGCCTCCGGCCCTGGTTCGAGGAGCCGGCCCTCCGCCGATTGGGCGCCGGGGGGGCCTGACGCCCCGAAATAGGCGCTCCGGGGTGGGATCGGGCCTCCCGCGTGGGTAACTTGACACCCGTGTACGGGACTTTGGCGAGGTCCCGCCGGCGGTCGGGCCCCGCCGCCTTTCTGATCGGCCGGCGCCGCCTGGTCACCCTGTGCGTGGGGCTGGCGGCCCTCGAGGCGGGGATCCTCGAGCTGCTCCACGCCGGCTGGGCGGCGGGGATGGCCCCGCAGGTGGTGGCGCCGGCGCCGTTCGGCGTGTTCCACGACCTGCGCTGGCTGGTCGTCTACCACCGCTCCCTCCCCGCCTTCTTCGTGGAGCTGGTGGTCCTGCTGCTGTTCCGCAGCGCCCTCGACACCCTGCTCGTGCGGGAGGCGTGGCCGGCGGACCAGCCCCGTCCCCCGTTCCTGCGGGCGTGGTCGCGGACCCTGTTGTTCACGATCGTGGCGGCCATCCTCCTGGCGCCGTGGGTCGTGCTGCTGTTCGGGCTGGCGGTCGTGTCGCTCTCGTGGCTGTTCTTCTCCGCCATCCCCCCGGTCCTG
>DASUHN010000057.1 GCA_036273495.1 Acidimicrobiales bacterium
GGTCGAGCGAGACCACCGACACGGTTCCCATTCCTGATGCCACGCTCGGGTGCAGGACGGTCGGGCACGCCGGGAGCTGCCGGCCCGGTGCACCACGGGTGGTGGTCGACGGCAGCCACTGCTGCAGAGTCGAGGAGCTCACGACGGCGCGGTTGTGCTGCAGGGCCCGCTGCTGCTCGGCGCTGCTGTTGTCGCCAGGCGTGGTGAACGGGAGCTGAGGCGAGCCCTGCAGCACGACCAGCACCCGGCCGTCGATCTGGCGGGCGTCGACCTCCTGGCCGCTGAGCGAGAACGACCGCACGACCTTGGGATGCTGCGGGTCGGTGAGGCTGACGACGGTGGCGGTGGTTCCCGAGGTCGGTTGCGGGTACACCGGCGCCGGCGGCCCGCCCGCCGCGCCCGGGTACACCTGCGGGGACGCGCCGGATCCGCCGATGACCACCGCCTCCGACCCGGCCAGGAACAGACCGGTCGGAGATCCGAGCTGGGAGAGACCGATGAACCCGTCGAGGTGGGGGCTCCGGGTGGTGACGTCGACCACCTGCAGGCCGACCGGGTCGTGGCGCAGCACCACCATCAGGTGCCCGTCGGTCTTGGCCAGGTCGGGCTCGTCGACCCCGGCCTCCTGGTCGTTGGTGGTGGAGAAGGGGGCCGCCGCGTCCTGAGCGGCCGCGCTGGACGAGGCCGCGCTGGACGAGGCGGCACCGGCCGAGGCGGCGCCAGAGGAGGCGGCGCCACCCGGAGCGGCCAGCGCACCTTCGGGCGCGGCCTGCCGCATCGGCGTTCCCTCGGCGCCCGGTCCGCCTTCTGCCTGCAGTCCGTAGGGGCCGACCTCGGCCAGGGCCTCCCGCTTGAGCTGGGCCAGCAGCGCCGAACAGTCCCCGTAGGACACGAGGCTGACGGTGGGGGCGGCGGCCGGACCGGTGGGGACGACCCCGGCCCCGGGCCTGGTCGTCGTCGTGGATCCCGGGAGGCGGTGATGGGCTGCGGTCTGCCGGGCCGGGAGGGCCGAGCACGCCGCCACCACCGCTCCGGCGACGAGCACCGCGCCCGCGGCCCCGCCCAGCGCCACCGGCGCCCTGCCCCGCCGCCGCCGATCCTCGCTCGCTGTGCCCACGGTCTCCTCCGATGCGCTCGGAGACTTGGTGGCCGGTCGAGCCCCGGATCAACCGCGACCGGGCGTCAGTCCTTCTTCACCCGCAGAGCGGGGTCTCCCGGGGGCCGGGCACGCGCGTGGGCGTGAGCCCCTCCCGGCTGACGGCGAGGGCAAAGCGGCGGGCGTCCCTCGGGGCGCAGCCGTGCCCGTCGTTGTTGAAGTACACGAACAGGTCGGTCCGGTCGGGCCAGATCTCGGCCAGGCGCCCGGCCCACGTCCGCAGCGCCGTCCGCCCGTAGCAGCCGGCGGGCCGGGCCCGGCCGGCGTGGAAGCGGACGTAGCCCCACTCCGCCGTCCGCCACACCGGCGAGTTGAACCCGAGCCCCCCGCTGGTGTTGGCCACGCAGAGGGCCGCGCCGCGCGACTCGAGCAGCTGTCTGGTCTCGGGTACGAACCAGCTGGCGTGGCGCAGCTCGGCGGCGATGCGCACCGTGGGAGGGAAGGCGGCCAGGACCTGGTCGAGGGCGGCGAGGTCGATGCGCAGGTTCGGGGGCAGCTGGAGCAGGACGGGCCCCAGCTTGGGCCCGAGCTCGCGGGCCCGCTCCATGAACCGCCCCACCGGCTCGGCCGGGTCCCGCAGCCGCTTCACGTGGGTGAGGTAGCGGCTCATCTTCACCGCCACCACGAAGTCGTCGGGAAGGGTCCGCGCCCACATGGCGAAGGTGGCGGCCTCCGGCAGCCGGTAGAAGGCGTTGTTGATCTCCACCGTGGCGAAGCGGCCGGCGTAGTGCTCCAGCCACCGCGACGCCGCCAGGCCGGGTGGGTAGAAGCAGCCCTTCCAGTGCTGGTAGTGCCATCCCGAGGTCCCGACGACCACCGCCACCCCCGCTGTCTACCCGCCAGGGCCGCGGGTAAAGAGAAGGCATGGGTGCCGAGGAGTTCCTTCCCGACCGTCCCGACGACCTCGACCGCCTGCGGGAGGCGAGCGCCACGTGCCGGGGCTGCGACCTCTACGCCGGGGCCACCCAGACGGTGTTCGGGGAGGGAGAGCCCCGGGCCGAGGTGATGCTGGTCGGCGAGCAGCCCGGGGACCGGGAGGACATCGAGGGCGCTCCGTTCGTCGGCCCGGCCGGGCGCCTGCTGGACGAGGCGCTGGAACGGGCCGGGATCGACCGGCGCACGGTGTACGTCACCAACGCCGTCAAGCACTTCAAGTGGGAGGCGCGGGGCA
>DASUHN010000058.1 GCA_036273495.1 Acidimicrobiales bacterium
CGCGCTCCTCGATCCGTTCGCGTCGTTGCTGCTGGGCATGGACTACGCCGACCCGGCCGTCCGGCCCCTCCTCGACCGGGCGCTGGCTCCCCTCGCGCCCGGCGCCCGCCTGCGGGTGGTCGGGACCGATCCCCACCTGCCGGTTCACCTGGCCCCCTGGGCCCGGGCCCGGGGTCACCGCGTCGACGGCGATGTGATCACCCGGGGCGACGCCGCCGACCGGCGCCTGGCCGGTGCCCAGCGGGCGGGGGAACCGGGGACCGTCGTCGACCACCCGCCAGCGGAGTGGGGACTGGCCGCCCGGGGCGCCCTCATCGAGGACGGTGGACCGCCGTTGCCCCTGGCCGATCTCGATCGGCGCGACGAGGTCTGGGCCGACCTGGCCCCCAGGCTCTACGCCCAGGCCGCGGCCGGCCAGTGGGACCCGGCCACCGCTGTGGACTGGGCCCATCCGGGCCTTCCCGACGACGTCGAGAGCGCCGTGGTGCAGCTGATGACCTACCTGATCGAGAACGAGCTGGCCGCCCTGACGGTCCCGGCCCGGTTCCTGGCCCGGATCCATCCCCACTTCCGGGAAGTGGTCCAGTTCCTCGCCACGCAGCTGGCCGACGAGGCCCGCCACGTCGAGGTGTTCACCCGCCGGGCGTGCCTGTCGGGCCGACCCCTGGGGGTCTCCGGAGCGGGAGGCCGGGCATCCCTGCAGACCCTTCTTGACGAACCCGACTGGGCCACCGCGTCGTTCCTGCTCTCCGTCCTCGGGGAAGGCACCTTCCTCTCGTTGCTCGCCTTCCTGGACCGCTACGCCCCGGATCCGGTCACATCCCGGATTGCCCGTCTGGCTCTCCAGGACGAGGCCCGCCACGTCGCCTTTGCCCTCGGCCACCTCGGCGAGCACCTGGCCGCCGACCGGCACTACCGCAACCGCTTGCGCGCCGCGACCGAACGCCGCCACGACGCCCTCGCCTCCACGTCGGGCCTGTCCCCCGCCGTCCACGACGCCCTCGTGGTGGTCGCTGCCGGCTCATGGGCACCCGAGGCCATCGCCGCCGGCTGGGCCCGGGTGCAGTCGCTACAGGCCGAGATGGACGAGGGGCGCCGGCGGCGGCTCCTGCGCCTCGGCTTCTCCGACGCCGAGGCAACCGAGCTGTCCGCCCTGCACACCCGCAACTTCATGTAAGGCGCGCCACCAGATACGCCATACCCGCGTGGCTCTACCGGCCCGGCGGCGGAGTCAGACCGGCAACCGCCTGCGCAGCATCTTCGGCACCGCCGCTGCCCCCTGCACCGGCTGATACCGCTCCGCCGCCGAGGTGAGCTGGGCGTCCTCGTCGTCGGACAGCTCCAGATCCCCCGCCTCGGCGTTGCGGACCAGCTGGTCCACCGAGCTGGCGCCGGGTATGGCCACGGTGTTGGGGCGCCGGATCACCCACGCCAGCGCCACCTGGGCCGGCGTGGCCTCGTGGTTCTTGGCGATGTCGCGCAGTGCCATGAGCAGCTCGTGGGACCGCTCCAGGTTCTCGGGCAGGAAGTGCGGGTTCATCGACCGCACGCCCTTCGGCGTGTTGGTCCCGTCGTAGCGGGCCGACAGCAGCCCCTGTCCGAGCGGGCTGTAGGCGATGACCAGTCGCCCCTGCGACGAAGCCCACGGCACCAGGTCGGCCAGCGGGCGGCGGTCGACCAGGCTGAACTGCACCTGGTTCGACAGCACGGGCCGGCCGTAGACCGACTCCGCCTCCTGCCAGCGGGCCAGGCTGAAGTTGCTCACCCCGACGTGGCGCACCAGGCCGGCGTCCACCAGCCGGCGCATCCCCTCCATCTGCAGCCGGAGCGGGACCACGGGGTTGTTCTGGTGGATCTGGTACAGGTCGATGGTCTCGATGCCCAGCCGGCGGGCGCTCCGCTTGCCCCGCTGCTCGACGATGGCCGGGACCGGCATGACCGGGAAGATCTTGGTGGCCACGAACGCCTCGGCCCGCCGCCCGGCGATGGCCTGCCCCACGATCCGCTCCGACCGCCCGAAGGCGTAGGCCTCGGCGGTGTCCAGCAGGTTGATCCCGAGGTCGAGGGCCCGCTGGACGATCCGCCCCGCCTCCCCCTCGGCGTAGCCGGAGCCGTAGCCCCACTCCCGGCTCCCGAACTGCCAGCAGCCCACTCCGATAGCTGACAGCCGGACTCCACCCACCTCGACGTAGCGCATAACAGTCAATCTACGCTGCCCCGGCCGGCCCGCTCCATGGAGGTCGCTATGCCCCGCAAGACCAGCGCCGCCGCCAAGTGGGAGTCCCTCCGCAAGGCGGCCCTGGCCCTGCCGGGCACATGGGAGGACCACCCCTGGGGCGAGGTGGTGGTCAAAGTCGGAAAGAAGGTCTTCGTGTTCATGGGCCTGCCCGATGCCGACACCGTCCGGGTCACGGTCAAGCTCACCGAGGCTCACGACCACGCCCTCTCGATCCCCGACGCCGCCCCCGCCGGCTACGGGCTCGGCAAGTCGGGCTGGGTCTTCCTGCCGATCACCTCCGTCGAGCAGGACCTCCTCGAGGAGTGCCTGGAGGAGAGCTACCGCAACGTGGCGCCCAAGAAGCTGATCGCCGAGCTCGATCGCGCCTGACCCGGCGCTTACGCCAGGCTCTCGCAGTCCAGCAGCGGGTCCCACAGCCTCCCGGCGTAGCCGCCGAACCGGCTCCGCTCCCCATCCGCCCACCCGGCACCCGGCCACGGCCCCGCCACCTCGTAGTCCCTC
>DASUHN010000059.1 GCA_036273495.1 Acidimicrobiales bacterium
TCCCCCACTCCCGGGAGACCCTCCAGAAGATCTCCTCGGAGGCCGGCCTGTCCGACGGGGAGATCTACAAACTGGCCCGGGGCAACGCCATCAAGGCCTTCGGGCTGGCGCGCTTCGGGATCACCAGCTGAGCGCGCCGAACGGTCGTAGATGGACCGAGCGGGCGCTGGGAATGGCTGGTACCATCGCCAACGCTCCCCGGACGAGGTTTCCGGAGCGCTCAATCATCGGCCAGCCGCACTACCTGAACAGGGGGAAGGTTTCGTGCATCGCTTGAGGTGGTGGTTCCGCGGATTTACCGCCGTTTTGGCACTCGGGCTCCTGGCTGCCGCATGCAGCAGCAGCCGCAGCTCTGGCAACGCCTCCGCCGGCAACACGACGACGACGGCGTCGTCCTCCTCGTCTTCGTCGAAGACGTTCGGGACCCTGGCCTCCCCGTGCGGATCGGGCAGCGCCAAGGGCGCGACCGAGCAGGGCGTCACCGACACGGCCATCCACATCGGCTTCGGGGACGACCGCGGCTTTTCCCAGTCACCCGGTCTCGACCAGGAGATGGGTGACGCCGTCAAGGCCATGGTCAAGTGGTGCAACGACCAGGGGGGCATCCTGGGCCGCCAGATCGTCGGTGACTTCTACGACGCCGCCATCACCCAGGTGAACACGGTCATGCAGCAGGCCTGCAAGACCGACTTCATGCTGGTCGGCGAGGGCTGGGCCCTCGACGAGGCCGCCGAGGCCACCCGGCTGGGCTGCAACCTGGCCGCCGTCCCCGGGTTCACCGTCGGACCGGACGTGGCCAATGCGCCCGAGATGTACCAGGCCGTCCCCAACCCCGTCGACTACCTGCCCGCCTCCCCGTACTACGAGGCGACCCAGCTGTTCCCGGACGCGGTGACGAAGTTCGACTTCATCCACACCACGCTCACGTCGGCCACCGAGGTCTCCTACAACAAGGACGAGGAGGCGGCCCTGGCGGCGGGCTGGAAGCTGGCCAACTGCGGCGTCACCATCAACTACAACGGGGAGCCGAACTACCAGCCGTTCGCCCAGAAGTACGTGAACTGCGGCGTGAAGCTCATCTACAACAACCTGGGTCCCGGTCCTGTCCTGTTCGGCATGCTCCAGGCCATCAACCAGGTCGGGGTCAAGCCGATCTACATCATGGAGACCAACGACTACACCACCCAGATGTCGGCGTGGAACACCTCGGGGATCGGCAACCAGATCTACGTCCGGGACGCCTTCGTTCCCATCGAGGAGGCCGGCAAGGTCAAGGCGGTGCAGGACTACCTGAACGCCGTCAGCGCCACCGGTGGCAAGACCAGCCAGCTCGGCCAGCAGGCGGCCTCCTCGTTCCTCCTGTGGGCCACCGAGGCCAAGGCGTGCGGTTCCAACCTCACCCGGCAGTGCATGATCAACAACCTGTCCAAGGTGCACAACTGGACGGGCGGGGGCCTGCACGCCCCTGCCGATCCGGGGAACAACGTGCCCCCGCAGTGCGGGATGCTCCTCAAGCTCACCGGGACCGCCTTCTCGCAGTTCTTCCCGAAGACCATCGGGCAGTTCGACTGCAGCTCGAAGTACCTGTTCAAGATCAGCCAGAAGAACTGGGGCACGACGCTCAACTCTCAGCGACTGGCCACCAAGTTCCTCTCGGCGAGCCTGATCACCCCGAAGTCCTAGTGTCGTGAAGGGGGCGGCGCTTCGGCGCCGCCCCCTTTTCTGCCGGGAGAGCTCCGTTGCACCTGTTCATCACCTACACCATCTTCGGGCTCGTCCTCGGGGGGGTCTACGGGATCGCGGCCTCGGGCCTGGTCCTCACCTACAACACCTCCGGAATCTTCAACTTCGCCCACGGTGCCGAGGCCATGCTCGGCGCCTTCATCTACTGGGAGTTCCGCTTCAACCTCCACTGGCCGGCGCCCCTGGCGCTGCTCGTGGTCCTGGGCGGGTTCGGCCCCCTGATGGGCTGGTTGCTCTACGTGCTGATCATGCGCGGCCTCAGGGACACCGCCGAGGTCACCAAGGTGATCGTCACCGTGGCGCTGATGCTCGGCATGCTCTACCTCTCGGACTGGATCTGGAACCCGCTCATCCCGCGCACGATCGTCCAGTTCTTCGGTCCCACCAGCAATGCCCACATATTCGGGGCCATCGTGCCGATCCACCAGATCATCGCCCTGGCGGTGGCCGTGGCCATCGCGGTCGGGCTCCGGGTGTTCTTCTACCGGACCCGGATCGGCGTGGTCATGCGCGGGGCCGTCGACGATCCCGGTCTGCTCCAGCTCAACGGGCACAACCCGGACCGCGCCGCCGCCCTCTCCTGGGCCCTGGGCTCGTTCCTGGCCGTGCTGGCGGGGATCCTCATCACGCCGGTCAGCGGGGGGAACCTGGAGGCCAACGCCCTGACCCTCCTGGTCCTCGACGCCATCGCCGCCGCCGTGTTCGGCCGCCTGCGCAGCGTTCCCCGCACCTTCATCGGAGCGATGGTGCTGGGACTGGCCAACAACTACGTGCTGGCCTACTTCCCGTCGTCGTGGTCCTGGACCAGCGACTTCCGGGTGTCCCTGCCCATGATCGTGCTCTTCGCCGTGCTGGTGGTGCTTCCCCAGGACCGCCTCCGAGGAGCCACCGTCCTGCGGACGCGGGAACGGTTCCGGGTGCCGAGCGTCCGCACGGCGGTGATCGCCGCGGTGACCTTCGTGTTCGTGGTGGTCCTGCTCCGCCAGCTGATGGTCGACTCCGACGTGACGACCTTCACCATCGGGCTGACCTTCTCCATCGTGGCCCTGTCGCTCACTCTGCTCACCGGCTACGCCGGGGAGATGAACCTGGCCGCCGTCTCCTTCGGGGCCATCGGGACCATGATCGTGTTCCACAACGGCATCACCGGGCACGGACTGGCGTCGCGGACCACCGTGCAGTGGGTCGTGGTGGGCACCCTGATAACGGCCCTCGTCGGCGCCGTCGTGTCCCTGCCCGCCCTGCGACTTCGGGGCCTGTACCTCGGTCTGGCCACCCTGGCCTTCGGGGTGTTCCTGACCGACATGGTGCTGATGGACGTCAACCCCCACCAGCTGCCGCTCCTGCACACCAGGTTCTCGCTGTTCAGCGCCGGCGCCGGGATCGGCAGCCTGGTGATGCCCCCGCTCAAGATCGGGCCTCTGGACCTGGCCGACGGGACCAGCTTCCTGGTGACGGTCGCCGTCGTGTTCGCCGTGCTCGGCGTCGGCTTGGTGGCCCTGCGCAACAGCAGCTACGGCCGCCGGCTGACGGCCATGAAGGACAGCCCGGCGGCGTCCGCCACCCTGGGCCAGAACCTGCTCAAGCTCAAGGTGAGCGTGTTCACGCTGTCGGCCGCCATAGCGGGGCTCGGGGGGATCCTGATGTCGACCGCCCTGGGCTCGGTCACGTCCGGCAACTACGACATCTTCCTCAGCCTGTCGCTGATCATGCTCACGGTCGTGGCCGGGATCGGCTACGTGAGCGGGGCCCTGTTCGGGGGGCTGCTCTCGGGCGTCGGGTTCGGCCTGGTCGTGGCGACCTTCAACAACCTGGCCAACAACCACGTCAGCCTGCACGGCCTGTGGGCCACCATCGCCCACGTGGCGGCGGTGCTGCCCGCCCTGATCGGGATCGGGGTCGGCATGAACCCGACGGGCTCGGTCCACCAGGTCGTCGACAGCTACCGGACGCTGCGGGACAACCGGCCCGTGCTCGTGGGGGGCGCGGTCGTGGAGGCCGTGCTCTACGTCCTGGCCGTCGTGGGCGCCATCGGCAACTGGTGGTTTGCCGTGCTGACCTCGGTGCTCGTGATGGTCCTGCCGCTCGTGGGCCAGTACACCAGTCCGGTCGCGGTGCGGGAACGGGCCGCCGAGGTGCCCCTGGAGCTGACCGGGATCGACACGCCCTACACCGACGAGCTGCGCTCGCAGCTCGACCACGCCCTGGGCATCGACGACGTGGCCCGGGTCGACCGGCGGCGGGCCGTGGGGCGGGAGGGAGCGGGCGGCCCGGAGGCCGGTGCGGCCCCGGCCCCGCCCGTGCTCGAGGGAGCCGGCGATGCCGGCGCTTGACGTCAGCGACATCACCGTCCGGTTCGGCGGGACCGTGGCCCTCGACGGGGTGCGCATCGCCGTCGAGCCCGGCACCGTGACCGGCCTCATCGGGCCCAACGGGGCGGGCAAGACCACCCTGTTCAACGTGATCACCGGCCTGCTGTCGCCCAGCGCCGGCACCGTGACCCTCCACGACCGCGACGTCACCGCCCTGGCCCCGAGCCGCCGGGCCCGGATGGGCCTGGCCCGCACGTTCCAGCGCCTGGAGCTGTTCACGTCCCTCTCGGTGCGGGACAACATCCGGGTGGCGGGCGACATCCGCAACGCATGGGGCCGCGGCCACCGCATCAACGTGGCCCAGGAGGCGGAGCGGGTGATCGAGCTCACCGGGCTCGGGGACGTGGCCGAGCGGGACGTGTCGGACATTCCGACAGGGCGGGCGCGCGTCGTCGAGGTGGCCCGGGCTCTCATGACCCACCCGTCGGTCCTCCTGCTCGACGAGCCGGCGGCGGGCCAGACCGAGCCGGAGACCGAGGCGTTCGGCCAGATGCTCCACCGCCTGGCGGGGGACGGGCTCGGCGTGTGCCTGGTCGAGCACGACATGGCGCTGGTCATGCAGGTCTGCGCCACCATCCACGTGCTCGACTACGGCAAGGAGCTGGCGGTCGGGTCCCCGGACCAGGTGCGCAACGATCCCGCCGTCATCGCCGCCTACCTCGGGGCGCCGGCATGACCGCGACCACGACCAACGGCGCCGCCCCGGACCTCCAGGACGACCTGGTCCTCGAGCTGGCCGGCGTGCACGCCGGCTACGGGTCGATCGAGGTCCTCCACGGCGTCGACCTGCAGGTCCCGAAGGGGGCGGTCGTGGCCCTGCTCGGGCCCAACGGCGGCGGCAAGTCGACCACCCTGCGGGTGTGCTGCGGCCTGCTCCCGGTCACGTCGGGGGAGCTGCGTTTGGCCGGCCGGGTGGCCAACGGGGCCCCGGCCCACGAGCTGGCCCGGCTCGGGGTGTGCACCGTGCCCGAGGGCCGGGGCATCTTCCCCAACCTCACCGTGCGCGAGAACCTGTGGCTGGCCACGGGCACGGGGGTGCCGAGACAGGTGCTGGAGGAGGCCGCCTTCGCCCGCTTCGCCCGCCTGGCGGAGCGTCGCGACCAGCTGGCGGGAACGCTGTCGGGCGGGGAGCAGCAGATGCTGGCCATCTCCCGCGCCCTCGGCACCGATCCGGTGCTGTTGATCCTCGACGAGCTGTCGATGGGCCTGGCCCCGCTCCTGGTCAACACCCTCTACGAGACCGTCGGGGAGCTGGCCGCCGCCGGGATCTCGATCCTCGTGGCCGAGCAGTTCGCCCAGGCGGTCCTGCCGATCGCCCAGCACGCGGCCATCATGTTGCACGGCCAGATAGTCCGGGTCGGTGATCCGGCCAGCATCGAGCAAGAGCTCTCCTCCGCGTACCTAGGTGGGTGAAATGGCGACCGACGAGAAGATCGAGCAGTTCCGGGCCGAAGTAGCGGACCTGCGCCTCAGGGCCGGAGGCCAGCGCCGCGACACGGCGCTGCTGGTCATCGGCGCCCTCCTGATGATCGGGGGCCTGGTGGCCGCCCTCATCACCTACGAGGCCTCACTGCACCAGAGCAGCGCCCTCAACATCGGCTCGGAGCAGATCCTGGCCCTGTCGATGGTGGCCCTGACGGTCATCGGCGCCGCCCTGTTCGTCTTCGCCTCGCTGGCCCGCTTCCTCCGCTTCTGGATGCTGCGCCAGCTCTACGAGGGCCAGGCCCACGTCGACGACCTGGTGGAGCGGCTGGGCCGTTAGGACCCCGGCCGTCAGGGGATCTTCGGGAGCACCTGCTCGGCGTAGAGGTGCAGGCTCTCCCAGCCCTTGTCGATCGGCATGCCGCCGCACATCGGGTGCAGGTTGAACGCCGCCCCCTGGCCCTGGTGCTGCCCCTCGGCCACGCACTCCTCGGGGCTCAGGATCCGGTAGATCCCCTCGGCCCGGAGGTCGTCGACCGTCTTGGCGTGGGAGTGCACGGCGGAGTGGATGTCGGCGGTCTGCCAGCCGGCGTAGGTCTGGGCCTCGTGGAGGAAGTGGTGGCCGATCTCCGCCCACGCCTTGTCGGGGTCGGTGGCCACGTGGGTCATGGCGGTCTGCTCTCCCGGCATCAGGCAGAAGCCCGTGGTCCCGTGCTCGGCGCACTGGGCGTTGTAGTAGGCCTCCAGCTCGGGCAGGTGGGCGGCCGGGAAGAACGGCAGCCCGAAGCGGGCGGCCCGCCGGGCCGACGCCTGTGAGGTGCCGCCGACGAAGACCATGGGGTGGGGCTGGGTGGCGGGCCGGGGCGTGACCCGGACCGTGGTCCCGCGGTACTCGAAGGGCTCACCGGTCCAGGCCTTGAGCAGGGTGTCCACCACCTCGTCCATCAGCTTGCCCCGGCGGGACCACTCCTTCCCGTGGGCGGCGTACTCCGACGGGCGGTAGCCGACGCCCAGCACGACCATGAGCCGGCCCGGCGCCACCAGGTCGAGCACGGCTATGTCCTCGGCTATCCGCAGCGGGTCGTGCAGCGGGGCCAGGAGGGCCATGATCGTGGCGTTCACCCTGGTGGTGCGGGCCAGGGCCATGCCCGCCAGCAGGAGCGGGGTCGGGCTCCAGCCGTTCTCGGCCCCGTGGTGCTCCTCGAACTGGACGGCGGTGAACCCGTTCTGGTCGGCGAAGGTCGCCATGTCGAGGAAGGCCTTGTGCATCTCGGAGTGGACCTTGGGGTCCAGGCCGGGCAGGACCAGGTTGAAACGGAGGGTGGACATGGCCATCGGCGCGTCTCCTTGGTGGGTCCCGGACGGGAGGGACTACCTTCCCGGGCGGAGAACTTAGGCCTTCGGCGGGGGACACGGGAGGCCCGGGATGCGACGATCGACATCCACCAGGAGGTACCCACGGACATGACCGCCACCCCGACCGCCCGGACCACCCGGACCCGCCGGGCCGCCAAGGAGGCCCCGGAGCCCGCCGACGTGATCCTCGAGGTCGACGCCGTCGATTTCTCCTACGGCCGGCTGCAGGTCCTCTTCGGGGTGTCGCTGCGCCTGCACCGCGGCGAGTGCCTGGCGCTCCTCGGCACCAACGGGGCCGGCAAGTCGACGCTCCTGCGGGTCGTGTCCGGCCTGGAGCGGCCCAGCACGGGACGGGTGGTGCTCGACGGCGCCGACGTGACCGGGATGCCCGCCGAGCAGCTGGTCGGGCGGGGCCTGGCGCTGGTGACCGGCGGCCGGGCCGTCTTCTCCGACATGACCGTGGCCGAGAACCTCGAGATCCAGGCCCTGACCGTGCGGAAGCGCCGGGACTGGGTGAAGGAGCGCCGGGCCCGGGTGCTCGACACCTTCCCCCGCCTCGGCGAGCGCCTGTCCCAGCAGGCCGGGAGCCTCTCGGGCGGGGAGCAGCAGCAGCTGGCCCTGGCCAAGGCCCTGCTGCTCGATCCGCTCGTGCTATGCATCGACGAGCTCTCCCTGGGGCTGGCGCCGGTCGTGGTGGAGCAGCTCCTCGAGACCGTCCGCAAGATCAACGAGGGCGGCACGTCGGTCGTGCTGGTCGAGCAGAGCCTCAACATCGCGGCCGAGGTGTGCGGCCGGGCGATGTTCATGGAGAAGGGGGAGATCCGCTTCGAGGGCCGCACCGCCGAACTGCTCGAGCGCGACGACATCGTGCGCGCCGTCTTCCTCGGCGGCTCCACGAGCTGACCGGTCAGCCGCCCGGCTGCCACCCCGGGACCAGCCCGAGCTCCCGGCACTTCTCCTGGGCCTCGACCCACGTCCCCGTCAGCCCCCGGCCCTCGGCGGTGGTGACCAGCCACGCCGCCACCGCCCCGACCACGTCGGCGGGCGCGGCCTGGCTGGCGTCGAAGCCGAACTCCGCCATGTCCGCCGCCATGCGCTCGGTGGCGACGAAGCCGGGGTGGAGGTTGTAGGCGAAGATCCCCCGCGGGCCGAGCTCGAGGTGGAGGATGCCGGCCAGGCGGTGCATGGCGCCCTTGGACATGCCGTAGCCCAGGCCCCATCCCCCCTGTCCGGCCGGGCCGGGCGGATCGGAGTTGCCCGCCGACGAGGTCACGTTGACGACATGGCCCTCGCCCCGTTCGAGCATCTGGGGCAGCACCAGCCGGGCGAGGACGATCGGCGCCAGCACGTTGGCCTCGAGGTGCCGCTCGTGGAGTTCGATCGGTGTGTCGAGGAACAGGTCCATGTGGCCGGGGCCGATGTAGCGGCCGTTGTTGACCAGCACGTCGATCCGGCCCCACCGCTCGAGCACGGTGGCGACGGCGGCGCCGAGCGAAGCCCGGTCGAGGAGGTCGAGGAAGACCGGCAGGGCCCGGGTCCCCTCCGCCTCCACCAGGGCGGCGGTGGCGGCCAGCGACCCGGGCAGCGGCTTGGTGTTGGACGCCTTGATCGTCGAGGAGTGCTCCCGGGCCTCTCCTTCCTGCACGGTGCGGGCGCCGAGCGCCACGTCGAGGCCGGCGCGGGCCATGTGCACCGCCACCGCCTTGCCGATGCCCCGGCTGGCGCCGGTGACGAGAGCAACCTTCCGATCGGCCATGACCCCTCCTCGTGCGGACCCGGAGTGCATACCATCGGTTGATGGGCGCCGCCACGCGAGAGGTCCTCTGGTCGGCGGGCCTGGCTCCCGCTCCCCTGGCCGATCGGATCGCGGCCGCGGCGGCCAACGGCTACCGGATCCTCTCGATCACCCCCGCCGACCACGACCAGGCGCGCGCCGCCGGCCTGGACCCGGCCGAGGTGGCGGCCCGGGCCGCCGACGCCGGGGTGGAGCTCGCCATCCTCGACGGGCTGATCGAGTGGTACCCCCACGAGCCGCCCAAACGTCCGCTCGGCTCCGCCATGGTCGGCGTCGACGACGTCCTGCACGCCGGCGAGGCCTTCGGGACCACTTCCCTCTGCGCCCTGGCCCCCTATCCCACGAGCATCCCCCTCGAGGAGATGGCGGGCCACTTCGCCGCGCTGTGCGACCGGGCCGCCGGTCAGGGCTGGCGGGTCCACTTCGAGTTCACCCCGCGCTCGCCGGTGTCCGACGTCGCCACCGCCGCCGAGCTGGTGCGGCTGGCGGACCGGCCCAACGGCGGCATCCTGTTCGACACCTGGCACTTCTTCCGCGTCGACGGGGACCTCGGCGCGCTGCGCCACGTCCCGGGCCAACGGATCTTCTCGGTCCAGGTCTCCGACGGCGCGGCCGACTTCCAGGAGGGTCTCCTGGCGGACACGTTCCGCCACCGCCGCCTGCCCGGGACCGGCGTGTTCGACCTCGTCGGCCTCCTGGGCGTCCTCGACGACATCGGGGGCCTGCGCCTGGTCGGGCCCGAGGTCCTCTCGGTCGAGCTGTTCTCCGTCCCGGTGGCCGAGGCGGCCCGGCGGGGCGCCGAGAGCCTCGACGCCGTCCTGGCCCGGCTGGGGTAGCCACCCCCGGCGGATGCCAGGATGCAGCCATGCGCCTGGCCACCGTTCGCACCCCTGACGGCACGAGGGCGGCGCGCATCGACGGCAGCACCGCCTTCCTCCTGCCCTTCGCCGGCGTGGGTGACCTGCTCGCGTCCGGGCCCGACTGGGCCGATCGTGCCGTCGGTGGCACGGCGGCCGGATCCGTGGCCGAGCTCGACCTGGCGCCGGTGGTCCCGGC
>DASUHN010000060.1 GCA_036273495.1 Acidimicrobiales bacterium
ACCGGCCCGGAGCAGCCAGCGCTGGAGGCGGGCGAACACGACCATCGAGGCGATCTCGGCCGCCACCGCCACCGCCACCCAGCGCCATTCCAGCCGGGACAGCATGGCCCCGGCCGCCGCCAGCTCCGAGCGGTGCTGGACGGCGGCCAGGACCGCCACTCCTCCGAGGGCTACGGCCAGGAGCCGCCGGGCCGTGGTCATGGCTGCCTCACGGCTCATCTGACGGCTGCTCCGGGCCATAGTCATCGTTCGTCAGGCCGCCCGGGTCCGGATCAGGCCACGGCGGGGGCGGCTTCGGGCAGGAAGACCGGCTCCTCGCCGCCCAGGCCGGCGGACTCCGATCCCGGCCGGCGGCCCCGGATGAGGAAGGTCACGACGCCGAAGGCGACCAGCAGGGTCACCACGCTGACCGAGAAGGCGCTGGTGAAGCCGTGCACCACCGCGGCCGGTGAAGGCCCGCCGTGGGCCAGGGCGTAGGACACCGTGGCGCTGGTGGCGATGGTGTTGAGGAACGCCACCCCGAGGGAGCCGCCGACCTGCTGCATGGTGTTGACCAGCGCCGAGGCGGCCCCGGCGTCGTGGTTCGGCACCCCGAGCAGCGCCGTCGACGCCAGGGGAACGAAGACGTGGCCCATGCCCAAACTGATCAGCAGCTCGGCGGGAACGACGTGCAACCCGTACGACGACGTGGCGGTGAGCTGGGTCAGCCAGAGCATCCCCAACGTGGCCGAGGCCAGCCCCCCCGAGGCCAGTATGCGCGGCCCGAAGCGGGGCAGGGTCCGGGACGCCAGCGTCGACGAGGTGATGACCCCCGCCGGGAACGGCAGGAAGGCCAGGCCCGCCTTGAGCGCCGAGTAGTGGAGCACGTCCTGGAAGTAGAAGGTGAGGAACAGGAACATGCCGAGCATGGCCAGCATCACCAGGAGGAACCCCAGGTAGGACCCGCCCCGGTTGCGGTCGAGCACGATGCGCAGCGGGAGCATCGGGTTGGTGGCCCGGCGTTCCCACGCCACGAAACCGACGAGGAGGACCACCGCCGCACCGATGACCGACAGGGTGAGCGACGCCGACCATCCGTGCAGGGAGGCCTCGGTGAAGCCGAAGACCAGCATCGCCAGCCCCGCCGTCCCGACGATGGCGGCGGGGACGTCGAAGTGGCGGTCCCCCTCCACCCGGCTCTCCTTCACCACCGCGGTCGCGGCGATCGCCACCGCGATGGCGATCGGGGTGTTGACCAGCATCGTCCAGCGCCACGACAGGAACTCGGTGAGCGCTCCCCCGAGCAGCAGCCCGAGGGCGCCCCCGGTCCCGGAGATGGCGCCGTAGACGGCGAAGGCCTTGGCCCGCTCCCGGGACTCGGTGAAGGTGGTCGTGATCAGTGACAGGACGGCGGGCGCCAGCAGGGCGGCGAACACGCCCTGCACGGCCCGGGCCCCGAACAGCCAGAGGGCCGACTGGGCGAAGCCGCCCAGGGCGGAGGCGGCGGCGAAGCCGATGAGGCCGACGAGAAAGGTGCGCTTGCGCCCCATGTAGTCGGCCACCCGGCCCCCCAGGAGCAGGAGCCCCCCGAAGGTCAGGGTGTAGGCGGTGAGCGCCCACTGCCGCGAGGCGTCGGAGAACCGCAGCGCCTGCTGGGCGTGCGGGAGGGCGATGTTCACGATGGACGTGTCGAGGATGATCATCAGCTGCGCCACGCCGATGACGGCGAGGGCCAGCCAGCGGCGGTCCCGGGCCCGGGGGATGTCGGGCACCACCGCCCGGGTGAGTGTTGTGGGGGGCATAAAGGCGACTCCCAGAGAGTTCCAGTGAGCGGATCCCCCACCCTTGCGAGTGGGAGGCGGGTGCTTTACGCTGGGGCCCATAAGCGGAAGCATCCTCCGGTACTATAACGGAGGCAGCCTCCGCTTTGTCAAGGGGACCGGATGTGACTTCCAACCAGCAGGCGGCACCGGCTCGGGCCCAGCGGTCCGACGCGGCCCGCAACCGGGAGCGGCTGCTGGAGGTGGCGTCGGATGCCTTCGCCCGGGAGGGTGTGGACGCCTCGCTGGAGAGGATCGCCAAGGACGCCGGGGTGGGGGTCGGCACCCTCTACCGCCACTTCCCCACCCGGGACGCCCTGGTCGAGGCGGTCTTCCGTCGCAACGTCGAGGCGGTGGTCGCCGACGCCGACGAGCTGCTCGCGACCAAGCCCCCGGGTGAGGCCCTGGCCGAGTGGATGCAGCGCTTCGTGGCCTACGTCGCCGCCAAGCGGGGCCTGGCCACCCACCTCAAGAGCGTGCTGGCCGCCGACTCCGAGCTGTTCACCCACAGCCACGCCCAGCTGAGCTCGGCCATCGAGCGGCTGGTCACGGCGGCGGCGGGCTCGGGGGACATCCGCAGCGACGCCGACCCGACCGACGTGCTGCGCGCCCTGTCGGGGGTGTGCCTGATGAGCGACGCTCCGGGCTGGCAGGACCAGGCGTGCCGGATCTCGGCGCTGCTGATGGACGGGCTGCGCTACGGCGCCGGCCCCTCCCGGTAGCGCCCGGCAGCGCCGCCCGCCCGTGAAGGCCGCCGTCTACTACCAGACGGGTCCACCCGACGTCTTCCGGTACGAGGACGTCCCCGATCCGGAGCCGGGCCCGGGCGAGATCCTCGTCGACGTCGAGGCGGTCAGCATCGAGGGCGGGGACACCCTGAGCCGGCTGCAGGGGGAGCTGGCCCGCACGCCTCACATCGTCGGCTACCAGGCCGGCGGGACCGTGGCGCGCTGCGGCCCCGGTGCCGACCGCTTTGCCGTCGGCGACCGGGTCGTGACCGTCGGACTCGACGGGTCCCACGCCGAGAGGCGCGTCGTGCCCCAGGGCTTCGCCTGGAAGGTTCCCGGAGGCCTGGCGCCGGTCGAAGCCGCATCTGTGCCCATCGCCTCCGCCACCGCCCACGACTGCCTGTTCGAGTTCGGCCGCCTGCAGCCGGGTGAGACGGCGCTGGTCCACGCCGGCGCCGGCGGAGTCGGCCTGTCCGCCATCCAGCTGGCCAAGCGGGCCGGGGCCCGGGTGCTGGCCACGGCGTCGAGCGACGACCGTCTCGACCGCCTGGGCGAGTTCGGCCTCGACCACGGCATCAACTACCGGACCCACGACTTCGTGGCCGAGGCCCGCCGGCTCACCGACGGGGCCGGGGTGGACGTGATCGTCGACTCGGTCGGAGGCGCCACGCTGCAGGGCAGCCTGGCCGCCCTGGCCTACCGGGGCCGGTGCGTCACCGTCGGGGACGCGGGCCGGTCGGTGGCCGAGCACCTCGACGTGTCGGGCATGCGGCCCAACAACCAGAGCCTCACCGGCTACTTCCTCGGGGCCGAGCTGTTCCTCGGCACCCGCGCCTACGGCCTCGTGGCCCAGCTGCTCGACGAGGTGGCGTCGGGCCAGCTGCGCGTCGTCATCGACCGCAGCTTCCCGCTCTCGGAGGCGGCGGCGGCGCACGCCTACATCGAGAGTCGGCAGGCCTTCGGCCGCGTCGTCCTCGTCCCCTGATCAGGTGCGGACGCTCACCTCGGTGCCACCGGTGGAGCTCGGCTTCCACACCCCGGCGGACGAGTCCCACGACTGACCGCCGAAGGCGACCTGCTGCAGGTGGTACCGGTAGGCGTGGGCCACGGCCCAGCTCGCCACCTCCCATCCCGTCTTGGCTGCCAGCGTCTGGCCGAGCAGAGGGGAGCCGAACTCGCTCTGGGCCGCGGCGGCCAGTGAGCCGCTCGGCGGCACGGCTCCTCCCCACGCGGAGAGCCGGCAGCTGAGCCCGGCGGGCACCTCGCCGGTCAGGGCGCGGGCGAGGGCCCGGGCCTCCGACTCCCACGGAGCGTAGGCGCCCGGGACCGCGCTCAGCTGCACGGCCTGGGCCACCTGTCCGACCGCCAGCCCCTCCCAACCGGGCACCGCGGTGAGGTGGTTGTAGAAGGCGGTGGCGGCATACACCGGATTCGTGATCTGCGCCGGCGTCCCCCAGCCCTGCGACGGGCGCTGCTGGAACAGCCCCAGCGAGTCGAGGTCCCCGTGGTCGAGGTTGACCAGCCTGCTCTCCTGGAGGGCCGCCGCCAGGGCCACGGTGACGGCGTGGTCGGGCAGCTGCCGGTGATAGGCGACGGCGGCGATGATCGACGCGTTCTGGGTCTGGGTCGGGTTGAGCGAGTAGGTGACACCTGACGCGCTCGTGACGCCGCAGGCCGAGGGGGGCGGCGGCTTGGCGATCTTGACCAGCGCCACCGAGGCCGCCACCAGCAGCGCCGCCACCGCCGGCCCGGTGACCAGCACCGGCAGCCGCCGCCGCTGGCGCCGCCTCCTCTTCCGCGCTGCCATCCGGGAGATTCTGGGCCAGCGCTCAGCTGA